>CAZKKP010000306.1:2344-4556 GCA_964553295.1 uncultured Thermoanaerobaculia bacterium
TGTACACCGCCATCTGCTCCGGGAAGGTCGTCCCGGCGACACGGTAGTTGAACTCCAGGGTGTAGGTGTGGCCTGAGGACAGGGCCACGCCGGGGGTGAACAACCAGTCGTCCATGGCCAGAGCGGAGTTCCAGCGCACGCTCGCCGACTGACCCGGAGAGCACGAGTAGGAACTCGTGGTCTCCCACGTGTAGGCGTCACCGTTGGCGTTTTCCGTTGTCCAGCCCGCCGGAAGCGCCGGCGCCGAGGCCGAGTCGAAGCTCTCGCTGATCAGCTGTGCCGCTGCCGTGCCGCTCAGGCTCAGCAAGAAAGCGCACCACAACACCACGACACTTCTCAGAGATCCTCGCATTGGTTCCCCCCCTGGTGGTGGGCGGCCGTCCGGGGGCCGCCCCATAATTGAGATATAATCGCAGATAGCACAATTCTCAATGCCACGATACCATCTCCAACTGGCGAATCAAGCCTCAGAGCCTGTGAGAGATTGGTCAGAGCCTGTGAGAGATTGGTCAGAGCCTGTGAGAGATTGGGTTTCTGCGGTGCTTTCGACATCAACAAACAACCAAGGTTCAATTGTCTGTGAGCAGACCTGTCGTCTTGGGGCCGGTTCTTTCACAAGCTCCCAGCCCTCCACTCACCGTGCAGGAGGATTTCGAAGGGCGTGACGTTCCGCTCCCGGTCCTCTGCCCGGCGCCCGCGCCCCGTGCTCGTGCGATCTGCCCTCGCCGCTTCTACCAACGACCACTGGCGGTCGAATGTAGTACCACGCCACGGCGTCGACGCGGATGGGGGTCTTGCCCCAGGGGCCTCCCTCGACGCCGGCGCGGATGCCGCGGGAGAAGACCGGGGCGTCGGTGAGCATCAGACGATACATGCCGGTCAGGTGGCCCTCGGCGTCCACGCTGTCGTGGCTCATGCCGGCCAACGCGGTGTGGAACGTCACCGGATCCATGCCCGAGATCCGGAAGTAGAAGCCGCCGGCGAAGAAGTCCTCGACGCCGGTGCCGTGAAGCAGCGGCTGAATCGCGCCGTCCACGAAGACCCGCTCGTCCCCCTCGAGATAGTCGCGGTCACGGCCACCAAGGGAGCCCATCTCGGCGAACAGCCCGACCCACCTCCCCTGTCCCTCGAGCTCGAGCCACGGGCTGTCGTGCCCCGGCGTCGAGACGGCGGTCACGGTACGCCGCGCGCCGAAGTGGCCACTGTCCGGGTCGGGCGGCCGGCCTGCGCGGCGCACTGCCCACTCCACCTCGACCCCCTCCGGGTCGCCGCCGAGGTCGCGGCCCAGGCGCAGGGCGGCGGTGCGGAAGAAGGGCATCGGGAAGTAGCAGTACAGGTCGTCGTCCTCGACCCCGATCAGCAGGGCGCGGGTGCCGCCGGAAAGCGCTCGACCGACGCCGAAGAACCGGTCCAGGGGCAGGTCGACCGTCACCCTGCCGTCGAAGGCGAGCTGCAGCTTCAGCTCGGGCCAGGTGGTGCGGGGCGCGCGCAGGAGCAGCCCGTTGACCAGGTCGGGCCCGGCGAGCGCGGCGAGCTCGACGACCTCTCCAGGCGCCAGCTCGAGCGCGCCGCTGGCGGTGGGAAACGGCCCGCCGGGCCATGGGTCGTGACCCGGTCGCCGCAGCAAGGCGGCCCACTGCGCCAGGTCTTCCTCGCCGGTGAAGGGGACCACGCCCTCGGCGTTCTCCATGCGGTGGTGGTGCACCTGGTACCAGATCGTGCGGTCCGCAGCTCCGACCAGCGAGATCCGGCACGAAGCGCGATACGGAATCGGCACGTAGCTGACGTTTCCGCCCGAGCTCTTCAGCCGGTCGGCGACCAGGGGAGGCACGAACGGCGGCCACCCTGAGCCGAAGAACCCGGGCAGAGGCAGCTCGACCTTCACGACACCGTCGACCGTGATGCGGATCGAGATGTCGGCATCCAGCGGCCTCGAGATCACGTGCCCCTGGGTCATCCAGATCCGGGTCACCGCTCCAGGACCTTCCGCCTCGAAGATCACCCCTTCATCCCCCACCGTGCGCAGAAAGCGCGGCGCGTCGGGGGAGTGGCGGTCGTACCGACTGCCGTCCGGGCAGTGGCTCGAGGCGAGCCCGACCCGGTGCCCGCCATCGACCACCGCCAGGCGCGCGAGGTCGCGCCACACCTCCCACGGCGGTGGGTGCTGTGCCGGAAGCAACACTGGTACGACGAGCACCAGCCCGGCGGCGAG
>CAZKKP010000306.1:4566-5239 GCA_964553295.1 uncultured Thermoanaerobaculia bacterium
CGCCGGCAGACGATGATATCAAGCCGGCGCGAGCCGGCGGATGCGGCGGCAGCGCTGACAGCGGCAGGAGCCACAGCGGCAGCGGCAGGTGGGTCGTGGAGTGGTGAGGCGCATTGTGACGCCGGCGTCTCGCCGGCGTCGCGGACGGTGAGGAGACCACGGGCAGTCGCGGTGGGCGATTTCGGGGGCACAGGTTGCAGCGGCAGCGACAGCGGCAGCGACAGCGGCAGGGGGAGGGGCAGGATCAGGGTCGGCGGGCGGCGGCCTCGGCGGCCTCCCGGACCACCGAGGCTCGCAGGCGGCCCTCCGCCTCGCTGCAGATCTCGAACTCCGCAGCCCATGGGCAGCCCTCGTGGCGGACGACTCGGTCCCGGTCGAGGTCGAGCACCAGCGGGTAGAGCCGGCAGCCCTCGGGCCGGTCGGCGTAGACCCGACAGCGGCCGTCGTCGGACAGGAAGACGCAACGCCCGCCGCGGTTGACCAGCTGCAGGTCGCCGTTCGGCCGCTCGGCGAAGAAGCGACGGTGGCCGCGGGCCCGCAGCCGGTCGACGTCAGCCTCCTCCAGTGTCATGCACGTCCCCACGCAGCACTCGTGGCAGCCATGGCGCAGGCACGGCGAGAATCGGTCGGCCATCGCCAGAGCATACGGCATGGGGCTGGGGACCGGGGTCAG
>CAZKKP010000307.1:0-4911 GCA_964553295.1 uncultured Thermoanaerobaculia bacterium
GGCCCGAGCCGGTGCCCACCGCGCGGCCGGCGGGACGGCCGACGCCGCCGGCGGCCCTGGCGCCGACGGCGCGCTTCGACGGACCGATGGGCGCCCTGCCCACGGCCATCGTCGTCGAGCTCCACCAGCCGCTGCTGCCCGCCGAGCGGACCGGCGAGGCCCTCGGCGGCACTTCGAGCTGGCGTCTCGAGCCGACCGCCGCCGGGCGCCTGGTGATCCGGGACGCCAGCACCCTGGCCTTCGAGGCCGAGGGTCAGCTGGCGCCGGACACGGTCTACCGGCTGACCCTCGAGGGCGTCGACACCGGCGCCGGGCGGCTCGTCCCGGCGCCCGACACGAGCTGGAGCTTCGAGCTGACGACGGCGGCCTACGCCCTGCTCGCCATCGAGCCGGCGCTGCTCGAGCCGAACCGCCGCCGGGTCACGGTGGACCTCGTCTTCAGCGGACCGGTCGAACCGACGACGGTCGCCGAACGCACCCGCTTCGAGATGCTCGGCCCGGGCGGCGCCGCCGCCTCGCCGGGTCGGATCAGCTGGGGCGAGTCCCCCGACCGTCGCGCCGCCCGGGCGGTGCTCACCGGCGTCGAGCTCGGCCCTGGTCGGCGGCTGCGGGCGCTGGTCTCCGCCGGGGTGTGCGCACCCGGCGGCAGTCCGTGCAGCCGTGCGCCCGGCTCGGCGGAGCTCGAGCTCGCCACCGGACCGCAGGTGACGATCCGCAAGGTCGGCATCGCCGAGGCGACCAACGGCTTCCACCTCGAGGTCGTCTGTCACGACGAGGCGGTGGTCGAGCGACGCTACTACTGGGACCCCATCCTCGGCGAGAGCTTCGGCCGGCTGTCGCGCCGCTGCCTGCCGGTCGACGGCGCAGTGCGCGACTGGATCCGCACCGACCCGCCGGTCACCTTGACCCTGGCCCCCTCGGGGGGCGGCTTCCGGCTGCTCGGCGACCTGCCGCACGGCGAGATCACCGTGTCGATCGCCGCCGGCCTGCGCACGGTCGACGGCGGCGTGCTGCTGTCGCGCCACGAGCAGCGCCTGACCGTGCCCCGGCGCAGCCCGAAGCTGCGCATTCTCGCCGAGGGCCGCTACCTGCCGAGGGCCGCCTGGAGCACCCTGCCGGTGCGTCATCTCAACGTGTCAGGCGCCGAGCTGGTGGTGCGGCGGGTGCCGCCGTCGAACCTGGTCTTCTGGATGGGCGACGACGACTCCGAGCGGGCCACCGAGCGCACCTCCGACATCGTGCTCCGGCGGCCGGTGGAGCTCGAGGCGCCGCCGGACGTCGAGCGCACGACCTTCCTCGACGTCGCCTCGCAGCTGCCTGCCTCGAGCCGCGGCCTGCTCGAACTCGAGCTGTCCGGCGGCGGCGCCAGCACGGTCTCGCGGCTGCTGCTGACCGACCTGCAGATCGTCGCCAAGCGGGACGGCGGCGACGGCGCCTTCCGGGTCTGGGTGCTCGACGCCCACCGGCTCGCAGGCGTCGGCGGCGCCGAGGTCGAGCTGGTGCGCAGGAGCGGCACGGTGCTCGGCGCCTGCACGACCTCCGGCGGCGGCAGCTGCCGGCTCGTGCCGCGCCTCGACGACGCCGACCGCTCGCCCGGCTTCGCCCTCGTCGTCCGCACCTCCGACGACCTGTCGTACCTGAGGCTCGACGACCTCGAGCTCGAGGTCCAGGAGGAGCGGATCGCCGGCGAGCCCTACCGGGGCGAGGCGCCCTACCGGGCGGCGGTGTGGACCGAGCGCGGCGTCTACCGGCCCGGCGAGACCGCCCACCTCGCGGCCATCGTCCGCGACGGCAGCCACCGCGCCCCGCCGGAGGGGCTGCCGGCGGTGCTCCGGCTCATCGACCCGCGCGGCCGCACCGCCCGCGAGCAGGCCTTCGAGAGCTTCGCCACCACCGGCCGCTGGGAGGCGCGGCTGCTGGTCGCCGACCGCGAGGTCGGACGGGCCTCGTTCCAGGTCGAGGACTTCGTCCCCGAGCGCCTCCAGGTCGAGGTGCGCCCGGACCGGCCGACCCTGGTGGCGGGCGCGACCCTCGGCCTCGAGATCGAGGCCCGCTACCTGTTCGGCGGCGTGCCCGCCGGCCACCCGGTCGAGCTCACCTGCGACCTCGAGCCCCTGGCCTTCTCCCCCGACGGCGCCCCCGGCTACCGCTTCGGCCCCCTCGCCGAGGACGGGGCGACGGTTCGCGCCGCGACCCTCGGCACCGCCATCGGCACCCTCGGTGAGGACGGTCGCGCGGCCCTGTCCTGCCCACCGGTTGAGGAGCGCCACGGCCTCGCCGGCCCGGCGACCCTGGCAGCGCGGGCGGCGGTGCAGGAGGCGGGCAGCGGTCGCACCACCGTCGGTCGGGCGACCGCAGTGGTCCACCCCGAGCCCTGGGCGATCGGACTCGCCAGCTCCACCGAGAAGGCCGAGGCCGGCGAGGTGGCGACGGTCGACGGCGTGGTCGTCGACCTCGGGGGCCGTCCTTCCGACGCCCTGTCCGAGGTCACGGTCGAGGTGCGGCGGATCGAGCCCGAGTGGGGCTGGTACTTCGACCCGGAGACCGGCCACAACACCTGGCGGCAGTGGCGCCGCTCGGTGGTCGCGGACCGCCTGACAGTACCGGTCGAGGGCGGCCGCTTCCGGGTCGCCTGGACGCCGCCGGTCGAGGCCTCGGCCTACCGCTTCGTCGCCCGCTCGGGCCGCGCCAGGAGCGAGCTCGAGATCTCCGGCGGCGGCTGGTGGTGGTGGGGCGACGAGGACGGCGGTCAGCAGCGCACGCCGCGGCCGGCCCGTGCCGCCTGGCTCGAGGTCGGCCTGCCCGAGCAGGCACGGCCGAAGGACAAGGTCCCGGTCACGGTCACGGCGCCGGCAAGGGGCCGGCTGCTGCTCGCGGTCGAGACCGACACCGTCCTCGCCTCGGAGTGGCTCGACGTCGGCCCCGGGGAGGTCCGCTGGAGCTTCCGGGTCGACGACTTCGTGCCCAACGTCTACGTCACCGCCCTCTTCGTCAAGGACCCCCACGCCGAGTCCGAGGCCGCCTACATGCCCGACCGCGCCTTCGGCGTGCGCTCGCTGCGGCTCGAGCCGGAGGCCTTCACCCAGCCCCTGAGGCTCGAGGCGCCCTCCGAGGTGCGCTCGCGAGCGGCGCTCGAGGTGCGGCTCGAGCTCGGCGCCGCCGACGAGCCCACCTGGGCGGCGGTGGCGGTGGTCGACGAGGGCGTGCTGTCGCTCACCCGCTACGCCTCCCCCGACCCCTTCACCGCCGTCTTCGCCCGCCGCGGCCTCGGGGTCTCGACCTACGAGACCGTCGGCTGGAGCGTGCTCGTGCCGGCGTCCTCGGGCCTGCCCGGCGGCGACGAGGGCGTCGGGCCAGCGGCGGTGATGCCGGTCAAGCCCCTCGCCCTGTGGTCGGGCCTGGTCCAGGTACCGGCCTCCGGCGCACTCGAGCTGTCCTTCCCGCTGCCCGCCTACCAGGGCGCGGTGCGGGTGATGGCGGTGACCGCCGGCGCCCGGCGCATGGGCCGGGCGGCCGAGCGGGTGATCGTGCGCGACCCCCTGGTGGTCCAGCCGACGCTACCCCGCTTCCTGCTCTCCGGCGACCGGGTCGAGGTGCCCGTGGCCGTCACCAACCTGACGACCAAGCGGCGTACCGTTCAGGTCGAGCTGACCGTGGAGAACCTGCCCCTGGCCGATGACCCGGGCGGTCCGGTGCCGGTCGCGGTGGTGGGCGAGAGGACACGGTCCCTCGAGATCGCCCCTGGCCGCCAGGCCACCGCCCGCTTCCAGCTCGAGGCGGCGGCCGCCCTGGGGGCGGTGCGGGCCCGGGTCACGGCCCGCTCCGAGGCGCTGGAGATCGTCGAGGAGCTCGAGATCCCGCTGCTGCCGCCGCGCTCCAAGGCCCGCCGAGTCCAGCGGCTCGAGCTCGCCGCCGGGCGCACCGACCTGGCGCCCCTGGTCCGGGGTTGGGCGCCCCTGACCGAGCACACCACCTTCTGGGTGACGACCAACCCGCACGCCGAGGTCTTCTCGCACCTCGGGCACCTGGTCCGCTACCCCTACGGCTGCGTCGAGCAGACCACCTCGACCACCCGGCCGCTGCTCTTCCTCGGCGGCCTGCTCGGCGCCGTAGACCCCGAGCTGGTCGCCGAGCAGCCGATCGAGGACATGGTGCGCGCCGGGCTCGCCCGGATCCTCGCCATGCAGACCCCGTCCGGCGGCTTCGGCTACTGGCCGGGCGACACCGAGCCTTCGCCCTGGGGCACCGCTTACGCCACCCACCTGCTGCTCGACGCCCGCGAGCTCCGCTACCCGGTGCCCGACGACCGCCTCGAGCAGGTCCTGGGCTGGGTCGAGCGCACCGTCGACGGGCTCTCCGGCAGCGCCGGCGACGGCGGCTACTCGGCCGACGCCGAGCCCTACCTGCACTACGTCCTGGCCCGCGCCGGCAAGGCCCGCAAGGGCCGCATCCAGCGTCTGGTCGACACCATCGGCGGCGACCCCCGCTATGAGCGCCGCGAGCACCTCTACCTGCTCCAGGCCGCCCTCTGGCTGGCCGGCGACCGGCGCTACGAGGCCGAGCTCAAGCGCCCGGACGACTCGCCCCTGAGCGACCGTCGCGACATGGGCTGGTCGTTCTACTCGGACCGCCGGATGCGCGGCCTCATGCTGTCGACCTTCGCCGACCTGTTCGGCCGTGACCCGGCGGCGGAGCGGCTCGCCGAGGTCGTCGCCGAGGGCCTCCGCACCCACCCCAGCCGGTGGTACACCACCCAGGAGCTGGTCTGGGGGGTCACCGGCCTCGGCAAGTACCTGATGGCCGAGCCGGCGAGCTTCACGCCGCCGCGGCTCGAGGTCGACGGCCGCGAGATCGCACCGGCGCCGGCGCCCGCCGGGCGGCCGTCGTCGGACCGCGCCTGGACCGTCACCC
>CAZKKP010000307.1:4921-5228 GCA_964553295.1 uncultured Thermoanaerobaculia bacterium
CCCGGGCCAGCGAGCGCCGCTCGCTTGTGCTCGAAGCGCCGGCGATCGAGGGCGGGCCGCTGTTCCTCGTCGTCACCTCGGAGGGGGTGCCCACCGCCGAGGCGACCTGGTACGCGCCGCCCCCGACCTCGGGCCTGGAGCTCGAGCGCACCGTGCTCGACGCCGACGGCGTGCCCCTGGACGCCGCCGCCGGGCCGGTCCGCCTCGGCGACCTGCTCTACGTCCGGATCGAGCTGGTCAACCGCTCCGACCGCCGGCTCGAGAACGTCGCCCTGGTCGACCGGGTGCCGGCCGGCTGGGAGATCGA
>CAZKKP010000308.1:0-5216 GCA_964553295.1 uncultured Thermoanaerobaculia bacterium
AGGCGAACGGTGGTCGGCGGAACGATTTGACGTAGAAGTTGCGGGCCACCGTGCGCAACCAGGCCGCGGTCGCCGCCGGCGAACGATCCTCGAACGGCGCCCGCAGCAGCCGGAGGAACGTCTCCTGCACCAGGTCATCGGCGAGTTCGGCCGACGCGCCGAGGTAGCGCAGGTAGCGCCAGACCTCGACCTGGTGCGCGCGCACCAGCGCTTGAACGGAGTCGGCGGAGATGGTGCGCAGCTCGGTCATGGCCCCAGAATCCAGGGATGGGCGCTGCGGGTGCAAAGAAATCGAGGCGACCGGCCAGGTTGTCGGTGAGCACGACGAGGCGCCCGGGGTGCGGCTCGAGCGCATCCACCGCCACAAGACCGGCTGCCTGCTCCGGGTGTCGGTCGAGGTCGGCGCCCTGCTCGGCGGCGTCGCGGACTCCGGGCTCGAGCCCTTCAGCCGTTACGGCGAGACCCTCGGGCTCGCCTTTCAGATCGCCGACGACATCCTCGACGGCACCGCCTCGGCCGCCGAGCTCGGCAAGTCGCCGGGCAAGGACGCCGCCGCCGGCAAGCTGACCTACGTCACCCTGTACGGCCTGGACCGCGCCCGCCGTCGGCTTGCCGACCTCGAGGCCGAGGCGGTCGCCCTCGGCGAGGCGATCGACGGCCCCGGAGGCGCCCTCGCCGACCTCGCCCACTACGTCGCCCTCCGCCGGCGTTAGGGCTGAAACGCCTTCCCGGAGGCCCGAGTCTGGCCGAACCGCGGTCCTCTCGGGTAACCTCCACCCGTGACAGCACGAAAGCTGTTGCTGCTGGTCGCCATGGCGGCCGTGCTCCGGCTGCTCGTCCAGGGCTGGGACAGCGGCCTCGGCTCGCCCCACCCGGATGAGCGAATGGTCGCCATGACCACCGAGAAGGTCGCCGGCTGGTTCGCTGACCCGGGCTTCTACGCCTACGGCTCCCTCCACTTCCAGGGCATTCGATGGACCGGAGGTTCGCTCGGTCTGGAGCCCGGATACCTCGCGAGCCTCGCGGCCGGTCGAACGCTCGCCCTGGCGGCGAGCCTGCTCGGCCTGCTCCTCGGCGCCTGGCTCGCCCTGCGCGCCTGGGGTCCGCGCACCGCCGCGCTGGTCCTGGCTCTCGGCGCCTGGGTTCCCCTGGACCTGCAGCAGTCGCACTACGCGACCGTTGAGGCGCACCACGCCGCCTGGGTCATGGCGACCCTGGCGGCCGCATTCCACCTCGCCCGCCGGCCGTCCAACCTGAGCGCGGTCCTGGCCGGTCTCGCCGGCGGCGCCTCGCTGGCGGTCAAGGTGTCGTCCCTCGGGCTGGTCCTGCCGATCGCCGCGGCACTGCTGATCGGCCACGGTCGCCGCATCCGCGAGCTCGCCGGGCGGGCCGCGACCGTGCTCGCGGCCGGCATGGCCGGCTTCTGGCTGGGTCAGCCCTGGGCCTTCGAGGGCGCTCGACCGCCGCTGGCGGCGATCGTCGCCGCCGCCCTCGCCGCCGTCGCTGCACGACGGCCGGGGCGTCTCGGCTCGGCTCTGACCCTCGGGCTCGCCGCGCTCGCCGCTGTCTTCGTCATCACCAGCCTCGGCCCGGCCCTCGGGCCGGCGGTCGAGCGCGCCACCTCGGCGGCGCACTCGCTGGCCCCTGACCTGCTCCCCCGCCTCGCGGCGCCCTATCTGCGCGGCGTCGGCGAGCAGGTGACCATGGTCAGCGGCGCCGGCGACCTGCCCTACGTGCGGGTCTACGCCGGCACCGTCGCCGTCCTCTACCCGCTGCGCGAGCTGGCTGCCTGGGGCCTCGGACCGGTTCTCCTGGCGACTGTCCTGCTCGCCGCGACGGGCGCCGCGCTGGTGCTGCTGCGGCGCTGGCGGCGCTGGCTGGCCGGCCGCTGGAACCCCGGGTCGGTGCTGCTGGTGCTGCTCCTCGCCTGGCTGGTGCCGACCGCGGTGCGCCTGGCCACCCTCGAGGTCAAGTTCCTGCGCTACTGGCAGCCTCTGGTGGTGCCGGCGGTCCTGATTGCCGCATGGGGGCTCGCTCGAGCGCCTCGCCGGCTGCGCCGACCGTTGACTGCCGCCACGGTGGCGGCCACGGCGCTCTGGGGGGCGATGTACCTCGCCGCCTTCCTCGAGCCCCACCCCCACCGCACCGCCGCGACGTGGCTTTCGTCGATGCTCGGCGACGGCGAGGTGGTGGCCTTCGAGAGCTGGGACGAGACCCTCGAGCTCAGACCCGAGAGCGGGCCGCCGAGGACCGTGCACCTGCCCTCCTACGACCTGCCCGACGACGAGCGCAAGGCCCGCGCCTGGTGCGACACCCTGGCCTCGGCGGACTGGGTGGTCCTGACCTCGCACCGCGTCCGACGCACCGTGCTCGTCAACTCCGACCGCTACCCGATGACCGCCCGCCTGTACCGGCTGCTGCTCGCCGGCGAGGCCGGCTTCGAGCCCTTGACCCGGGTCGAGCGCGCCCCGCGGCTGCTCGGCCTGCGGCTGCCGGTGCAGCTCGCCGACGAGAGCTTCGTCAACTACGACTTCCCGCGGGTGGTCGTGCTCCGACGGGCAAAGACCCTCGAGCCGGGCGCCCTCGTGGAGCGGGTGCGGCGGCCCCTGCCTCACCTCGAAGGCCTCGACGCCCGCGGCCTCGAGCGCGAGCTCGTCGAGGCCCTGCCGCGGCTTCCGAGCCCTCCCGGAGGCCTTCGCCAGGCCGCCGACACCGTGCTCTGGCTCGGCCTCCTCGGGCTGCTCGGCGGCGCCGCCTGGGTCCTGCTCCTGCCCGCCCTGCGCTCCGCCCCGGATGCCGGCGTCGGCCTCGCCCTGAGCAGCGGCTGGATCGGCCACGCCTGGCTGCTGTGGCTGGTCAGCGAGCTCGGACTGGCGTCGGTGTCCCCGACCACCGCCACGGCCCTGGTGGCGCTCGTCGCCGGCACTGCCGCCGTCGTCGGCTGGCGACGACGAGATCTGATCGTCGCCCTGGCGAGGCGGCGGCGACGGGGCATCGCCGCGGTGCTCGCGATCGCCCTCGCGGTGGGCGCCTTCTTCCTCGCCGTCCGCGCCTCGAACCCCGCCGTCTACTGGGGCGAGAAGCCGATGGACTTCACCTTCCTCAACGCCTTCGTACGCACCGACGTCTGGCCGCCCGACGAGCCCTGGCTGGCCGGCGCCCCCCTCCACTACTACTACTTCAGCGCCGCCCTGGCGGCGGCGCCGATCCTGGTCGTCGGCTGCAGCCCCGGGGTCGGCTACAACCTGGCGGCGGCGACGGTGCCGATGCTCTCCGCCGCCGTCCTCGCCGGCCTCGGGCTCGGGCTCGCCCGGCGCTGGCGGCGGCGCTGGCAGGGCGCCGGCCTGCTGCCGCTGCTCGTGCTGCTCACCGGCAACCTGGCCTGGCCCTGGCTGCTCGCCATGGCCACCCAGCGGGCTTCGGGCTGGACCGATCTCGGCCGCTGGCGGTGGTTCGACCTGTGGTGGGCGACCTCTCGGGTCATCCCGGGCAACGCGATCGACGAGTACCCCCTGTGGACGGCCCTGTTCGCCGACCTGCACGGCCACTTCGTCGCCCTGCCGGTGCTCCTCGTCACCCTCGCCTGGGGCCTGCGCACGGTGGTCCTCCGCGGCGGGTCGTGGCGGCTGGCGGCGGCGGCCGCCGCCGTCGGCGCCGCGGTGCTCGCCGCCACCAACCCCTGGGACCTGCTGGTGCTCTCCGCCGCCCTGGGCTGCGGCACGGTCGCCGCCGCGGCACGGCCACTGCCGGCGCTGGCGCGACTCGTCGCGGCCGGTGTCGGCAGCCTGCTCGCCGCCCTGCCCTTCGTGCTCGAGCTCGGCCGGGGCCTCTCGGCCGGGGCCGGGGGCGGCTCGCTGGTATCCCTCAACCGCGCCGACTTTGCACCCGCCTGGGCGGTCCTCCTCCACTTCGGCGTGCTGCTGCTGCCGCTGCTCGCCCTCGTCCTCGTCCGCCTCGGCCGCGAGCTGCGGGTCGCCGCCCCGTTGGCCGCTGCCGGCCTCACCCTCGGCCTCGCCCTCGGCTCGACCGCCTCGGCCCTGGGCCTCGCCGCGGCGGCCCTCTTCCTGGTCGCCATCGGGCCCTCACGCGACCCCCGCCAGCGGCTGACCTGGACGCTCGCCGGCCTCGCCATGCTCGGGGTGGCTCTGTGCGAGCACCTCACCCTGGTCGACCGGATGAACACCCTGTTCAAGGTCTACAACGGCCTGTGGGTGCTGCTCGCCGTGGCCCTCGGGATCGCTCTCGTGACCGCCGAGGGCTGGCGACGGCGGCTGGTGCTCGGGGTCTGGCTGCCGCTCGAGGCGGTCGCCCTGGTGAACCTCCCATTGGGCGTCGTCCAGGGAATCCTCGAGCCGCGCATCCGCTCGCCCCGTCCGACCCTCGACGGCCAGGCCTTCCTCGAGGGGACCGACCCCTCGAGCTGGTGGCTGGTCCGGGTGCTGCAGGGTGTCGCTTCTCCCGCCGACGTCGTCGCCGAAGCCGCCGGCAACCCCTACGGGCCGTACACCCGGCTGGCCATGCACACCGGTCAGCCGACGGTTGTCGGCTGGCCCTGGCACCTCCAGCAGCGCGGCCAGTCCCGGGTCGAGGTGGAGGCGCGCTACCGCGACCTGGAGCTGCTGTACGGCGGTGACGACCCGTTCGCCCGACGGGCCGTCCTCGACCGCTATCGAGTGCGCTGGGTGGCCTTGGGCGCACTGGAGAGAACGACCTACGGCCTGGGAGCGGAGGAGTCCCTGGCGGCGGTTCCCGGCCTGGTCCGGGTCGCCAGCCGCGGGGTCAGCACCATGTACATGGTCCGGCCCTTCGGCGGCTTCGTGCCGGCGCTCGGCGGCGGATCAGCCGCCATGCCGGACGGCTTCGTACCTCTGGCCGCCCTGCCCCCGCAGCGGCTCGCCCCGGTGCTCGACCTGGTGCTGCGCGCCGACGACGCCCTCGGAGTCCGGCCCGACGGCGCCCTGCTCCGGCTCTCCTCGAGCGGACAGACGACGGACATCGAGGCCCCTTGCGCCGCCGCCTCGTTGGCCCACGCCGACGGGCGGACCTGGCTCGTGTGCGCCGACGGCGACCTGTGGCTGGAGGCCGGCAGCGGCTGGTCTCGCGAGGGCAGGCTGCCGGCCGGGGCTGCCCTGGCGGCGGCGGACGAGCTCTGGGCCTGGACACCGGAGGCGGTGCTGCAGCGCGACGACGACGGCCGCTGGCGCTCCGTCTGGGGA
>CAZKKP010000309.1:0-1800 GCA_964553295.1 uncultured Thermoanaerobaculia bacterium
CAGGCGGGCGCCCCGGCGGGCGGCCTGTTCGCCCCGGTGGCGCTCGAGGTAGCGCACCAGGTCGGCCCACAGCAGCTCTGGCCGGCCGGCCGCCGCCCCCTCGCGGCCAGTGATGGTCGCCCCGTGGTGGTGTATCACGGTGAAGCCGGGCGCCACCGCCACCTCCCAGCCGGCTGCCCGGGCCGCCGAGCACAGCGCCAGGTCCTGGCAGTAGAAATGGTAGCCCTCGTCGAAGGGGCCGACCTGTCGCCAGACCTCCCGGCGCACCGCCATCGCGGCGCCGGTCACCCAGTGCACCGGTCCGGCAGCGACCCCCGAGGGCGGGCGCAGCCGCCGCCATCCGGGCAGCCGGCCGAGCAGCCGTGCGCTCCCCGAGGCCAGGGCGAGCAGCCACCACCCCGAGGGCTCGGCGCCGCCACTCCACTGGGGGCGCCCGTCCGGGTAGCGCAGCACCGCCCCGGCGATGCCCAGCCGCGGCCGTGTCGCGAACGCCTTCTGTAACGCCTCCAGCGCCCCGGGGTCAACCTCGGTGTCGCTGTTGAGCAGCAGCAGCAGCTCGCCCCGTGCCGCCGCCACCCCCCGGTTCACCGCCGCCGCGAACCCCACCGACTCCTCCAGCCGGAGGGTCCGCACCCCGGGCCATGCGGCCCGGACCGCCTCCAAGGTGCCGTCGCCCCCCCCGTCGTCGACGACCAGGATCTCGGTGTCCGGAGCCGGTCCGGCGGCGATGGACCCGAGCGCCGCGAGGGTCAGCTCGCGGGTGTCGCGCGTCGCGACGACGACGGAGAGCGGCAGCACGGGTGGCATCGACGCGACCATTCTACGGACGAAATCACGGTCGAGTGCTAGCATCCTTGCTGCTCGGGAAGGAGCTGAAGCCGGAGGACGAGGCCTCGAGAGGTCTTGCTGTGGTTTCCGAGAAGCAGCTCGGTGATGCAGAGGCCGGGGAGCACGAAAGACGGATCGGGGTGAGTTCTTGACGAGCACTACGGGGATCGGCGCGTGATTGGCAGCGAGGGGAACCCGGACATCGATCGCGGGACCGGAGCCGAGTTTTCGGGCGGGGATCTGGAACGACCTGTGCGGTCGGAGGGTGGGTTGCGGCCCCTTCTGTTCAAAGCGGCGTCGATGACGGCCATCCTCGTGCTCATTTCTGCAGCCCTGATCGTGCGACAGCCGTTCGAGGGGGCGGTTGTCGAGCTGGACGCGTCGTGGGTCGTGAGCCTGTCGCATCAGCTGCATCACGGGCAGGTCAGCGGACGGGATTTTTCGTACACTTATGGCCCCCTGTCTCAGGTCATCGCTGCGCTCGCGGTGAAGCTGCACATTGCGGACGACTCGCTGTCGAGCGTCGGCCTTGTCCACCTCCTTTTCAAGCTCCTCGGTCTCGGAGTCTTCGCCGTACTGATCGCGAGCGTCTCCCGGCTCGACTGGTGCCGGTCGGCGATCGCCATGGGGTCTGTTTGGATCACCGGCACTCTCGCGGCGTACTTCGCCTTCCGACCGCTTTCGGTCCTGCTGGTCGCCACGGTGGCCGCGTGGGCGGTGGCCGCTGAGGACCGCCACAGCCAGCGCGTGCTCGCTGCCGCGGCTGGGGTGGCATGTTTCGTGGGGCAGCTGCTGACCGGGGAGCTCCTGATCTACGGAGTCGTTGCCGTGGTGGCCTTTGTGGTGGTCGACACTGCGATCGAGTCCCTTCCTTTCGGAAAGGGCCCATCGGGCCGGCGCGGCCGGTTGCTCGCCAGCCGGGGCCTGCTGCTGGTCTCGCGGTGATTCTCCGAGTTGCCTGCGTTGAAGCTC
>CAZKKP010000309.1:1810-5205 GCA_964553295.1 uncultured Thermoanaerobaculia bacterium
CTCGTTCCTGGCCACGGTGACGGTACTCAATGTGCTGTTGGACCTCGTCTTCTTGCTGACGGCACGGGGCACTTACGAGCCTCTGTCCTATCTCAGGTCAGTGTCCGAGATGATCACCGGATATGCCTCGACGATGACCATTGGTTGGACTCTCGACCTGAAGGCGACAGCCGCCTTGTCGGCCCTGGTCGCATGGACGGGGGCTGTGATCGTCTGGCGTCGATTCCAGTCCTCGTCCGTCCACGAGCGGCTGCTGCTGTCCTGGGCAATCGCGGCCACTCTGCTACTGAAGTCGAGCCTGGTGAGAAGCGACCTGGGACACATCGCTCTCGGCTTCACGCCGTGGATCGTCGTGGTCGTGGTCGCACACCTTTCGTGGGCAGACACGGTTCGAACCTGCGCCGGCGCGATGCTGGCGATCTCGAGTCTGATCACGATCTGGCCGCTTGCGGACCTGGCGAACTGGCGAGCAGCGTGGGGAGTTCTCGCGGGCACCGACCGTCCTGTGAAAAGGCTCTCGGCTCTCCGAACGTGGCAGGTGGCTCGGACCGCGATGGTCCCCGGAGCTCTCCGGCAATGGGCCGAGGCGCCAGGGGCACGTCTCGCGGTCGTGCCTTACCAGAATCAGGTTGCTGTGGCCCTCGACATGACCCTCGTGTCACCGATTCTGCAGGCGTACGCTGCACACACCGAGAGCCAGCAACGACGTTTCGTCACCGGGCTGGAACGGGCTGGCGAGGACGTGCACGTTCTCTGGGGGATCGACGGTCGTGCGAGCATCTTGCTCGACCACGTTCAGACCGCTGCTCGTGTGCCGGTGATCTTCGAGCATCTGGCCGGGACTTTCCGTGACACCGGGTTGCTGCCGGTGGATTCCGACTACGTCCTGCTCGAGCGCCGCGCCACACCCGCTGTGCTGGCGAGGGTCCCCGTCGAGACGACCAGAGCCGGTGCCGGCGCCCTCTGCGAACGCGACTCTCGGGTCGTCGTCGCGAGGGACACGGCTGATTGCGGGATCGTCGCCTTGAGAGTTCGAGCGCAGTACCCCTTCACTTCCAGGGCGCTCAAACCCGAAGAGCTCTGGGTTCGCGTGCGTCTCGAGGGTGCCGAGGTGGCGGCCACCCGGGTCGTGCCGCTCACACCTTCGGGGGTTTGGGAGACGATGATATCGGTCGCTCCTTCGTCACAGGTTGCAGGAGTCTTCCGGGGCGTGGCGCCGACGTCGTCCTGGGATACCGTCGTCATAGAGTCGGTGCCGTCCGCTTTCGCGGTCGCGCCCCGTGTGCTCGCCATCGACGCTGTGTGGTGCGTGGAGCTCGCAGAGCCGGCAAGGTCGGGTCACGGGACGGCGTTCGACCAGTGACCGACGCCCCCTGACTCGAATCCGTCTGCGAACAGGACGTCGCTCGGCTGGAGCCCTGAGTTCCTCGCATCCCGGCGTGCCGCCGGCCAGTCCTTGCGCGGTCCGGGCCCGGCGCTCCCTGGGAAGTCCCACACATAGATGGCGCCCTGGGCACCCCCGAGGATCGCGCCGCCAATGACCACCTCGAGGTCACCGTCGCCATCGATATCTGCCACCGACGGCGACGAGTTGAGGGAGTTGTTCGTCTGGACCACCCACGAGCCGGGCGGGTCCGGGCAGCCGCCATCCCGGCTGAGTTGGTTGCCTGCGTGGTCCCAGATGACGATCTCCCAGTTCGACACGAGCAAGACCTCCAGCATGCCGTCGGAGTTCAGGTCGGCGAGCACCGGCGACGCCTCGGTCTGAACTGTGCGCGTTGTGCTGCACGTGAGTGGGATGATCGGTTGCTTCGGCCAACCGTTCCGATGGGTCCCGTCGCCGTTAAGCACCAGCACTCTCCCCTGGGAGGTAGGTGACTTGGAGATCGTGTTGACGACAACCTCGAGTTGGCCGTCACCATCGAGGTCGGCCACCGCGGGTGAGGCGAATGCGTACTCTCCAGGCGTCGGCACCGGCCAACCGGGAAGCGGCTGTCCGAAACGGTCGACGGCGAAAACCGCCTCGTTGACAGGGTGTGTAGGTCCCGGAGCGCACGCTGGATTGTCCCAGCAGTGCCCCATCCCGACGACCACGTCCAGGAAGCCGTCACCATCGAGGTCTGCCAGTGCTGGAGACGACCAGACGACGTCGTCGATGTCGACCGGAAAGCCGGCCAGCGGTGCGCCGTGTCGAGTGAAGGCGTGGATGCGGCCGCCGAAATGCTGGGCGGGAACATCGTTGGTGTCAGATCCGATGACGATGTCCAGCTCCCCGTCTCCGTCGAGGTCGCCGATTGCTGGTGACGACCAGACCGTGTCGGACATGAACACGCTCCACAACTCAGAGCAGTTGTGACGTAGCACGCGGAGGTAGAAGTCCCAACCTGCCACCACGATCTCGAGGTTGCCGTCGCCGGTCAGGTCCGCGAGCGCGGCCGTGGCGTACACCCCGTCCGGTTGCAGGTCGGAGTTCGTGTCGGCGGGCGTGAAGCTGCAGTGTGGAGACCCGTCATGGTTGAGGATCCACAGCACCCCGGCCTCACCGGGGGTCAGGGTGGACCCCGCTCCGATCACGACCTCCGGTAGACCGTCCTGATCCAGGTCGGCCACCGCAGCCTTCGCCGAGATTCCCATCCCCCCGGTGTCGAACTCCCAGTATTTTGTGCCGTTAGCGCGATAGGCCATCACTTTCCCGTTGAGGGTGCCGACCACGATCTCAAGCTCCGGCGTCGAAGGGTCGAGCTGCGCGACAACCGTTGAGGAGGCCCACACACTCGCGTCATCCGCTTCGAACGCAACCGGAAAACCGGCCTGGTAGGGTGGCACGGCGTGTGGCCATTGAGCCTCTGCTGGAGTCGACGCCGCGAGGGCGAGCATCGAGAGCCCCAGGGTGCTGAGAAAACGGAGGACTGATGATCTCGATTCGAGCGTCATGGCGAACTCCAGGAGTCTGTACTGGAAACCAATCTACATCCAACCGAGGCAGACGGCACGGGAGTGGCACGTGAGCCGGTCTTGAGGCGCGGGGGCAACGCCGATGCGGTCGGTCCTCCTCCGGCGCCCCGTGGCGTCCTCACACCCTCCGGTAATCCCCTCGGCTGAAGTACTTCTCGAGCCAGACGTAGGCGCAGATGAAGAAGTAGCGGCTGCCCATCTCGCGGATCTTGAGCTTGGCGACGCCGCTGCGGCGGTTGCGCCAGGTGATCGGGATCACGGTCCAGCTGAAGCCGCGCACGATCGCCTTGAGCGGCAGCTCGACGGTCAGGTTGAAGTGGGGTGCGAGGAGCGGCCGGCAGCCGTCGACCACGGTCCGCCGGTAGGCCTTGAAGGCGTTGGTGGTGTCGTTGAGCTTGATCCGGAAGACCATCCTGATGAACAGGTTGGCCAGCCGGTTG
>CAZKKP010000310.1:0-5159 GCA_964553295.1 uncultured Thermoanaerobaculia bacterium
AGACGGGGATTCGGGCTCGGGCTCGGGCTGCGTACGAGGAAGTGGGTCAGGTTACGGCAGCAGAGCCACCGGCGCGGTGGTGATGTTCCAGGTGAAGCCGGACAGCCCCTCCGGATGGGTGTAGAGGGTCTCCTTGACCGCTTCCCCGTCCCGCCAGACGTAGCGGTTGACCTCGGCGGCCTTGTCGTTGGCGACGTAGAGTTCGTCGACGCCGTCCCCGTCGAGGTCGGTGAGCAAGGCGGCGTGCTCGAAGCCGCCGGATGTGCGGTCGATCGAGGTGACGGTCCACTCGGCGGCCGGGTCGGCGCCCGGTCGAAGCAGCCACAGCCCGCTCTTGTGGGCCGCGGCGACCATCTCCAGGGCGCCGTCGCCGTCGACGTCGCCGACGGTCAGGAAGCGGCACAGCTGGTCGGGCAGGTGGGCGATCAGGCGACCGCCGTCCGGCGGCGTGTCGGCGTCGAAGCGGAGGATCTCGACGCGGCCGCCGGCGACCGCCTCGACCACGACGTAGAGCTCGTCGACGCCGTCGCCGTCGACGTCGGCGACCAGGATCTCCTTGGCGTGACGGTCGCCGAGGGCGGCGACCACGGTGCGGGCGCCGCCGGGCTCGGTCGGCCGGTAGCGCACCACCTCGCCGGGCTGGGGGGTGCCGTCGAGCTTGTTCGGGGCGCTGGGGGTGGCGTAGATCTCGGGCAGGCCATCGCCGTCGAGGTCGCCGATCTCGACCTCGTGGACGATGGTCGAGGGCTGCTCGTCGAGGCTCACCACGGTCCAGGTCCCGTCCGCCGGCGAGATCCAGGCGACGACGCCCTGGTCGTGGGTCACCACCGCGAGGTCGGACAGGCCGTCGCCGTCGAGATCGCCGACCTCGACGTCGCGCATGCGGCTCCACTTGCCGCCGAAGTCCTCCTCCCAGACGACCTCGGGCTCGGCGTCCGGCCGCCACAGCTTGAGCACCGCCCGGGTGCCCCCGGCGGTGAGGATGCCCGCCTGCCCCGGTCGCGGCTCGTAGACCAGGGCCTTGTGGAAGACGTTCGAGTCCGGGTCGTCGATCGTGCGGTAGCTCCAGGAGACGCCGTCCGAGCTCAGGATGCCGAGCCGTGCGGGCAGCGGCAGCGGCCGCCCGGCTTCGTCCTTGCCGAGCACCGCGAGGGCGAGCAGCAGGGCCTCGGACGGCGCCTCGGGAGGAGGTGGGGCAGGGGCGCAGGCCGACAGTGCCAGCGACCCAAGCAGAATGGTCAACGCGAGCGTGGAGACGTTCATCCTCATGGGAGCTCCGTGTTGCTGATCTCCCATCCCCTTCGGATGGGTCCGGTCATGATACCCGATCCCGCCGGGCGGCCGTGGCCCGCGTGCTAGACTGTCGCCGCTCAATGGGGGAGGTGAGACCATGATGCAGGCGCCGCAGGGTTGGAGTTGTGGTGATCGCGGTGTGACGGCGCTGGTCGCGGCGACGTTCTGCCTGGCCGGCCTGCTCGCCGGGTGTGGCGGCGAGCGCCCGGGTACCCCTGCCTCACCCAATGGTGCACCGGCGGTGATCGTCATCGCCGTCGACGGCCTGCGTCCCGACGTCCTCGGCTGCTACGGCGGCAGCGAGGCCCGCACCCCCAATCTGGACAGCCTCGCCGCCGAGTCGATCCGCTTCGACCTCGCCCTGGCGCAGGCGCCCGGCGCCACCCCCTCGGCCGCCACCCTGGTCACCGGCCTGTACCCGACCACCCACGGTGTGATCAGCGGCGAGCGGCCCCTGAGCCCTGAGGTCACGACCCTGGCGGAGGTTCTGGCGGCCGGCGGATTCACCACCGCGGCCTTCGTCGAGCCGGCGACGGGGATGGACGCCGAGGGGTTGGCACAGGGTTTCGGGACCTTCGAGGTCACCGAATCGCCGGGGGTTGCGGCGACCGCCTGGCTCGAGAACCACCTCGACGAGAAACTCCTCGTGATGGTCGGCGGCTGGGCGCCCGAGGTCTACACCTTCACCCATCTCATGGAGGCTGCCGGCACCCCTCCCGACGGCTTCGTCGACCGTCTCGCCCTGGCCCTCGACCCGGCCGCCGGCGACGCCCCCTCACCGCTCACCGACGCCGACCGGGCCTTCTCCCGTGCGTCCTACCTGCTGAGGGTCGAGCTGATCGACCGGGCGCTGGGCACTTTCCTCGAGACCTTCCGGGCCCTCGGCCTGGACCGGCGGGCGACGCTGGTCGTGCTCGGGACCACCGGTCGCGACCTCGGCGAGCACCGCGACCCGCGGAACCAGTCGGTGCACGCCACCACCATCCGCGTGCCGCTGCTGATCCGACTGCCGGGCGCGGCCAGGGCCCAGTCGGTCAACCGGGTCGTCGAGCTCGCCGACGTGATGCCCACCCTCCTCGAGCTGGTGGACGTGCCGGCGCCGGCCGGAATCCAGGGCGCCAGCCTGATGCCGATCGTCGACGGCGCCAGCACGCCGCCGTACATCGCCTTCTCCGAGACGAGCCATCGCGGCCGTCAGCGCTCGGTGGTCCTCGCCGGTCTCCAGCTGGTGAAGTCGCTCGACGGTGACTCGCCGGCCCGGCTCTTCGACCTCGAGCAGGATCCTCTCGGCACGGTCGACGTCTCGACCTCGATGGCCGACCAGGCCAGGGTGCTCGAGAGCCACCTCGAAGCCTGGGGCAAGATGGTCGCGGCGGCCTCCTACGACCCCGACCTGCGGGTGGAGGAACTCGACGACGCGACCCTCGAGCAGCTCAAGAGCCTCGGCTACATCCAGTAGCTCGGCGCCCGGCGGTCACGCGACCTCAGACCCCGAAGATCGAGCGACCGACCATCTGCTCCGGCTTCGGCAGGCCGAACCAGTCCAAGAGCGTCACCGGCAGGTCGAGGATCGACGCCTGGCCCTCGGCGAGGGGGCGGCTCGACATGAGCGTCCCCGGCACCAGGTCGCGGGCCATCGAGTGGTCGCCCGACCACGCCCAGGGGTTGAGGTCGATCAGGGCGCGGCCGGTGGCGCCGAGCACCGAGGGCGAGGAGTTGCGGTATCCGGGGGTGTAGCCGACCAGGAGCTCGGGCATCACCGGGGTCGAGTCGCCCGAGTACATGTCCTCGCGTCGGTAGACCTTGGCGATCGGCGCCTGGCCGGTCTCGGGGTCGACGACGCCTTCGAGCTCGCGCCGGATCCGGGCGGCCACCTCGGCGGCCTTCTCCGGCTCGACGATGCCCTGGCCCTCGCGGCCCTTGAGGTTGAGGTACAGACCGTTGAAGCCGATGCCGTAGGCGGCGGTGTTGGCCCAGTCCACGTCGGTGATCGCGGTCTCGTCCTTCTTCTCGGCGCCCGGCTTGAGGGCCAGCCAGCCGTTGTCCCGCAGCCAGGTGTTGAGGTGGAACTGGCGGCCGAACTGGGCGAAGCCGTGGTCGGAGCACACCAGCAGCAGGGTGTCGTCGTCGATCGCCGGCAGGACCCGGCCGACCAGCGCGTCGAGACGCTCGTACAGGTAGGGGATCCAGCCCGAGAACCGGCGGTCGGACTCGCCGTGCTTGGGGTGGGTCTTGTCCATGTTGCGCCACAGCATGTGGGCGTCCTGGTCGGTCGAGGAGACGTAGAAGAAGAAGAGGCCGTCGGAGAACCGCGACCACTGATGCTCGAACAGCGCCATGTGCTCCTCGAGGATCAGCTCGGCCTGGCCGACGTAGTGCTCGTCCGACAGGATCCGGTAGTCGAAGGCCTTGGTGTCGGCGGGCAGCCCCTTGGTCCAGAAGCCGCCGATGTCGCGGGCGATCTCGGCGCCGAAGGAGGCGGGGTAGGTGACCGGCGCCGCCTGTCGGACCGGGTCGATGTTGATCGGCGTGACATAAAGGCGAAGGTGGGGGCGGACGTCCTTGACCAGGAAGCGGGCGATGCCGGCGACGTTGCCGACCACCGGCAGCAGCTCGAACTCGAGGTGGACCCAGTCGGAGTACTCGCCGCGGTTGAGCACCAGGGTCTGGCCCTGGATGTCGATCCTGACCGTCTCGCTGCGCGGGTCCAGCCGCACGGTGAAGGGGACCCGGGCCAGGCCGGCGAAGCGGTCGCCGCCGGTCATCGGCTCGTCGCGCAGGGAGTTGTAGGGGCCGTACAGGTTCGCCTCGGCCCGGTGGTCGCGGACCTCGAGGTAGTGCACCGTGCCGCCCGAGATGTCGGGGTAGTGCTCGAGCTCGTCGGTGGTGTAGTAGGTGAACATGCCGTAGGCGTCGGTGAGGTCCGGCGTGCCCATGCCGGCGATCGCCCTGGTGGCCGTCTCCTCGACCGGGAAGTTCGTCGGCATGCGCGAGATCCAGGCCGGGATGCCGCTGTCGGTGAGGTAGCTCCAGAACGGCCGGCCGCGCCGGAGGTTGACCGGGCCGCCACCCTTCAGGGGCAGGTGGATGTCACCGAATGAGAGCACGAGCTCCGGGTCCCGGTTCTCGTAGATCGAGAACACTGGCAGATAGGTCTCGGGGTCGCGGGCGATGAAGTCGGCGATGCCGTGACCGCCCGGGTTCATGCCGGTGATGAAGCTGGACCAGGCGACCGGGGACAGTGCCGGCATCGTCGTGGTGAGCGGTCGGAACGAACCCATCTCCGCCAGCCGCTTGAAGTTGGGCACGCGGCCCAGGTCGATCAGGCTCTTCAGGATCACCGGGTCGAGCCCGTCGAGGCCGAGCACGACGGCCTTGCGCCGACCGCTCGAGCGTCGGCCGCAGCCGAGCCCGGGCAGGCCGAGGCCGCCGGCCGCGGCGCTGGCGCCGAGCAGCGACAGGAAACGGCGGCGGTCGAGACCGGACAGGATGTCGGGCGCCGCTCGATGGCTCGAATGGGCTGACACGGGGAGACCTCCTCAGCCGGCTCGGCGACTCGGAGGAGCACCGGCGCCGGGCGTCAGGATCTAGGACACACTTGAGACCGGTTCTATTCCGGCCGCGGACCCGAACGCGGAGGATAGCTCATTGGTGAGGGGTACTACCCGTGCCACGTCAGACAAAGCTGACATTGTCGGAGAAGAGGTTTCCCTGGAGTGGTGTGCACGGCTGTCATATCGAGGTCTGAGGTCTGGGGATATTGTCGGGATTGTCTGACCTGGCACGGCTGGCGCCCGCCGCTGCAGCTGTTGTTCATCCACCGACTCAACCGCGCTTGCCCGACGCCGCAGCCAGGTGACAATGGA
>CAZKKP010000311.1:0-5155 GCA_964553295.1 uncultured Thermoanaerobaculia bacterium
GCCCCGGCGCGCCGGCCTTCGCCTGGGTCGCCCGGCGCCACCACGACGCCCTCCGCTCGCCGCTGTGGGGCTGGATGGGCCACGCCGAGCCCTTCCGCTTCGGCCTCGAGTACCGGCCCGGCCCCGGCGTCGCCCGGCTGGCCTGCGGCACCCCGCCGATCCTCTCCCTCGCCGCGCTGGAGGAGGGCGTGCGCACCATTGCCACCTGTGGCGTCGAGCCGCTGCGCGCCAAGTCCGTGGCCTTGACCGAGCTCTTCCGCGGACTGGTCGAGCGCGACTGCGTCGGCCACGGCCTCGAGCTGGTGTCACCACGCGACCCCGGGCGCCGCGGCTCGCAGCTCGCCTTCGCCCATCCCGAGGCTTTCGCCATCGTCCAGGCCCTGATCGCCAGGGGGGTGGTGGGCGACTTCCGCGAGCCCGACATCCTGCGCTTCGGCCTGGCCCCCGCCTACCTCCGCTTCGTCGATGTCTTCAATGCCGCGGCGGCCCTTCGCCGGGTCCTCGACGAGCGCCGCTGGGACCGCCCCGAGCACCGCCGCCGGGGGAAGGTCACGTGAGCTCGCCGACAGGTCTTGTCGTCGTGATGACGCGAGAGATGCGAGGAGCGTCTGCTGACGGATCCTCTCCGGAGTGCTTCTCGCGCTCCGTTTCGAGGACTCGAAGTGCAGCGTGGTCCAGAACTACCGAGACCCTCTCTCGGCGTCCTCGTTCGCGCTCGTCGGGTCCTCGCAGTACCGGTCTCATGGCCCTCGCCGTGCTGACCACGCTGACACTGGCGGCCACGACCGCCGCCGGGGAGGGCAAGGTGCTGACCACTGCCGAGGCGCTGGCGCTGGCGCAGCCGGCCGCCGACCACCGCATCCCCTACGGACCCGACCCCCTCCAGTTCGGTGAGCTACGCCTGCCCAAAGGCGACGGCCCGTTCCCGGTAGCGATCGTGCTGCACGGCGGCTGCTGGCTCGCCGACTACGACCTCGGCTACGTCGCCGGCCTCGCCACCGCGGTGGCCGCAGAAGGCATCGTCACCTGGAGCCTCGAGTACCGGCGGGTAGGCGACGACGGCGGCGGCTGGCCGGGGACCTTCCTCGACGTCGCGGCGGGCGCGGACCACCTCCGGGCACTGGCCGATCGCTTCCCGCTCGACCTCGACCGGGCCGTGGCGGTGGGCCACTCCGCCGGTGGTCATCTCGCCCTGTGGCTCGCGGCGCGTCACCGGTTGCCCCCGGGCAGCCCCGTAACCACCGGCGAGCCCCTCACCCTGCTCGGCGTCGTCGGCCTGGCGCCCATCGCTGACCTCGCCGCCTACGCCTCCGAAGAGGGCTGCGGCGCCGCCGTCCCCGGCCTGCTCGGCGGGTCGCCCGGCGAGGTCCGAGATCGCGTCGCCCTCGTCTCTCCGGTCCAGCTCCTGCCCCTCGGCGCGCCGCAACACCTGCTGGTCGGTGACGCCGACCCCATCGTGCCGCCCGCCCTCGTGCGCGCCTATGCCGAGGCCGCCCTGACGGCCGGCGACGACGTCGTCGTCACCGTCCTCCCCGCCGCCGGCCACTTCGAACCCGTGGTCCCCGCCGGCTCCGTCTGGCCCCAGGTCCTCGAGGCCGTCCGCGCCCTCCTCGAGGCGCCCGGCCGGGAGTGAGCTGCGTCGCCTTTACTCCAGCGCGGGCCTGCCCGCCTCCTCGAAGCTCTCGACATGCAGCTGCCGGCGCATTCTCAGCGAGGATCTGCAGCACGGCCAGAGCTTCGCCGGCGTCGTGGTCGAGCATCCCTTCCGCGAGCTCTGCGATCCGTGAGGTTGGATGCAGGATTGCGGTCCCGAAGCTCCAAGCCTGGCAACCCGATCGTCACGGTGGGGTGACGGTTGCCGTCGGCAGCTCTGGCCAGATCCGGACCAGCCGCCGCATCGGCGACCGGCAGACCGCGGACAGCGGGAGGCTTCGGCCCGCACTCTCGGCGGACGCCGATGAACCGGCGCTGGTATTCTTCGCCGCGCTCGCAGCCCCATCGGCTGGTGCGGCAACACCGAATACGAGGTACTCCTGGGCCTGCGTTCACCCCGTCCTGAGGAGCGATGACATGAGCGAGCCCACAGCGCGCTTCTGGGAGATCTTCTTCGAGCTCTTCGAGAGCTTGCCCCGGCAGGGCCCGGGCAATCGGGCATCTGCTGAGAAGGCGCTCGGGCTGTGCCGCGACCTGCCGCTCAGGCCCTCCGTGCTCGACCTCGGATGCGGTGTCGGCGGGCAGACGCTTCACCTCGTCGAGCTCACCCGAGGCGCCATCGTCGCCGTCGACAACCACGTGCTGAGCATCCTTCGACTGCAGGCAACAGTGGCCGAGCGTGGGCTCGGTGACCGGGTGCGACCCATGGTCGGCGACATCGCCCGGTCCGGGCTGGCGCTCGAGAGCTTCGACCTCGTCTGGTCCGAGGGCGCCCTCTACAACCTCGGCATCGAGAACGCCCTGAGGATCTGCCACGGGCTGCTGCGCCCCGGCGGCCATCTCGCCTTCACCGACGCGGTCTGGCTCGAGGAGAGCCCGCCGCCCGAGGTGAAGGCGAGCTTCGACCTCGACTACCCGTCGATGGGACGGATCCCCGACGTGCTCTCAGCGATCGCCTGCACCGGGTTCTCGCTCCTCGGCCACTTCACCCTGCCGGACGAGGCCTGGTGGGCCGACTTCTACACGCCGATGGAGCACCGCATCGAGGAGCTGCGCCGCACCTACGCCGGTGATGCCGAGGCACTCGGCGTCCTCGATCAGCTCGCGCAGGAGCCCGAGATGCACCGGCGGTCCTCGAGCTGCTACGCCTATGAGTTCTTCGTGGCGCGCCGCGACGGCTAGACCACCCCCGCCGGGGCTGGACCCGGGCCGGCTGCGCGGCCGCCTGCTTCTCGTGGTCGAGATCGCGCGCGAGTGTCCCCAAGCTCGAGCTGGTCGACCGGAGCCGAATGCGGCTTCGCCGGGCTGGTAGACTTGCCGGAGCATGAGCGACGTGGCATCGGACGGAGCTGCCGGCCGGGCATGCTGTCCGTGGTGTGGCGAGGAGATCGCCGCGAACGCCCGTATCTGCCGCTATTGCAACCGCGAGCCGCTGTGGGATGTCCGGCTACGTCAGATGGTCGAGGACCGGGTCGCCTACCGGGCCGCCCGCGCGCTGGCCGCCGCCTCCGCGGGGTCGTTTCTCGAGCTCAAGCGACGTCCTGGCAGCGGTGTGGGCGTGGTCGCCGGGGGCTCGTCCACTCGACGGCCGACGCGGCGGTTCGACCCGCCTCCGGGCAGCACAGGTCCACCTGGCGATGGCCAGATGCCCGGGCCCGAGAGATCTGGCCGGCGCCACCCTGGAGCTGAGCCAGGAAGCGCCGCTGGGTCAGTATCCCAGGGCGCAGCCGTCCTTGCGGGACTCGGTGGCGGCGGAGTACAGGCCGGTGTCGGGGTCGCGGCGGATCGCCTGGTAGCCGCCGTAGACCGCCGGCGACACGTCCACGAGCCGGTGGCCGCGGCGCACGAGCTCGCGGCGCACTGCCGCCGGCACGCCGGACTCCAGCGACAGCTCGCCGCCCGTGGTCATCACCGTGCCGGTGGGCTCGGACGAGCCGCCGTGGTGGAAGCGGGGGGCGTCTCCCGCCTCCTGCAGGTCCATGCCGAAGTCGACCAGGTTGACCACGATCTGGACGTGGCCCTGGGGCTGCATCGCACCGCCCATGACCCCGAAGGCGATGTTCGGCGTGCCGCGCTCGCCGAGGAAGGCGGGAATGATCGTGTGGAACGGCCTCTTGCCCGGGGCGAGGCGGTTTGGATGGCCCTCGGCCAGGGCGAACAGCGCCCCCCGGTTCTGGATCCCGAAGCCGAGCTCCGGAACGACATAGCCCGAGCCGAAGCCGGTGTAGTTGGACTGGATCAACGACACCATCATGCCCCTCGCGTCGGCGGCGACCAGGAAGGTGGTGTCCCCCTCCTCGAGGTGGGGGTTGCCCGGGTCGACGGCGCGCGCCACCCGCCCCATGTCGATCCGCTTCGCCCGCCGGGCGGCGTACTCCTTGCTCAGGAGCGCCTCCACCGGCACCTCGGCCATCGTCGGATCGGCGTAGTACCGCGCCCGGTCGGCGAAGGCGAGCTTCTTGGCCTCGACCAGCAGGTGCCAGAAGTCCGCCGACGTCCGGCCCATCGTCGCCAGGTCGAACCCTTCGAGGATGTCGAGCATCTGCAGTGCAGCCAGGCCCTGGCCGCTGGGCGGCAGCTCCCACACCGTGACATCGCGGTAGGTCGTCGAGATGGGCTGAACCCACTCGCCGCGGTGGCCGGCGAGGTCCTCCCGGGAGAAGAAGCCGCCGACCCGGACCGAGAAGGCGAGCAGGCTGTCGGCGATCGACCCACTGTAGAAGGCGTCGCGGCCCTCCTCGGCGAGGGTCTGCAGCGTCCGGGCGAGGGCCGGGTTGGCGAACACGTCACCCTCCCGCGGCGCCTGCCCGCCGGGCAGGAAGACCTCGGCGAAGCCCGGCTTGTCGGCGAAAACCCGGGCGCCGCGCTGCCAGCCGGCGGCGATCACTGCCGGTACCGGCTCCCCGTCGAGGGCGACCTTGATCACCGGCGCCAACACCTCGGCCATCGGCAGCCGGCCGTAGCGCTCATGCAGGGCGAACCAGCCGTCGACGCATCCGGGCACGGTCCAGGCGTAGGGTGAGTACAGGGGGATGGTGCCATCGCCCTCGGCCGGCACCATCTCCGCGGTCAGGGCCAACGGGCAGCGTCCCGAGCCGTTGTACCCGGCGAGCCGCCCCTCGTCGGGGTCCCAGACCAGGGCGAACAGGTCACCGCCGAGGCCACAGCTCGTCGGCTCCATGAAGGCCAGGGCGGCGTTGACCGCGACCGCCGCGTCCACCGCCGATCCACCCCGCTCGAGCACCTCGACGCCGATCCGGGTGGCCATCGGGTGCGCCGAGGCGACCATCCCGTGCTTGGCCCAGACCATCGACCTCGAGGCCTCGTGACCCCCCACCGGCCGGTCGAAACCCCTCGCGCCGGCGGCCGTGGCGAGCACCACCGCGAACACAAGCGACGTCCGGAGCATGTCCACCTCCGTTGTTCAGGGCTCAGGGTACAGGGGACGGGGGACGGGGGACAGGGGACGGGGGTTGGGGTGCGTGTCAAGTCCTGGTGAGAA
>CAZKKP010000312.1:0-4111 GCA_964553295.1 uncultured Thermoanaerobaculia bacterium
GGGGTCGGCAGCACGACGGTCGGGGTCGCTCGCGGGGGCGCCGTCGCGGTAGGCGCCGCCGCGTCGCGTCGCTGCCGTTCCTCGGCGGCACGGGCCGCCTCGAGCCGAGTCGGCAGACCCTCGAGCGCGGCGCGGGCCTGGCGGGCGGCCTGCGTCGCCTCGGCGAGGCCGGCGAGGTCTGCAGCGTCCCGCGCCCGTTCGAAGCGGCTGCGCGCTCCCTCGAGCGCGGTCTCCGCCCGCTGCTGGTCGTCCGCCAGGGAGCGGTCCGCGCGCCAGGCGCCGGCGAACGAGGCCTCCCCCCGGAGCGACCGGGTCCGCTCCAGGGCGGCGGCCGCCGCCCCCAGCTCCGCCTCGGCGTCGCGGATGGCGTCGCGCAACCGCGCCGGGTCGGGACCGGCCGGGGTCGGGACGACGGTGGGCCGGGCCGTGGGAACGGCCGGCGCCGGGGTCGGTCGTCGACCCAGGCAGTCCTGGCGGAGCCGCTCCAGCTCTGACGATCTCGCGGTGCCCTGGACCACGCCGTGCGACAGGGAGATCTCCCAGGCTGCCAGGGCGCCGTCGCAGTCGCCGAGCCGGAAGCGGGCCAGGCCGAGGTAGAAGTGCGGAATGTACGGCTCGAAGCGCATGCCGTAGATCCGGATCGTCTTGCCGTCCGCCCTCGGGTTGTCGGCGATCGCCGCCTCCATCGCCGCCGCGACGTCCGACCAGCGACTCTTGTCGACCGACTGGATGCCGCTGACGTAGTCCTCCCGCCAGCCGGCCGAGGCGGGAACGGCGGCCGCAACCGCGAGCAGCAGCGCCAGTATCCCCCCCCGGAGGCGTCGGCGGTGGCGCATCACAGGCCGTACCTGGCGAGCAGCTCGTCGGCACTCAGCCCCGACAGCCCGGCCGCCGCCCGGCTGACCTCGCCCGAGCGGACCTCGACCTCGAGGGTCGCCGGCTCACCGCCTGCCGGCCCCTGCAGAGTGACCACATATCGTCCCGGCAGAGCTTCGAGGCGCAACGGCGTCACCGCCTCGCCCGGCAGCGGCAGCTCGACGCCGTCCGCTCCCTTGACCGCGATGACCGTGGCCCAGGGAGTGGCGGCAATGACCAGAGTCCCGGGCGACGCCGGCGGCAGCGGCGGCTGCTTCTCGCCGCCCCGGGACAGCAGCAGCACCAGGCCGACCACCACGACCACCACCACCGCCGCCGCCGCGATGATCGGCAGCGGCAGCCGCCGCCGTGCGGTTGGCGCCGCGACCGGTGTCGGAGTCGGCGCCGAACGAGCCTGGAGCGGCGCCGCACGGGGCGCTTCCTCACGAGCTTCCAACTCCCGCTTCGGCTTGGCCGCCTTCTTCTTGGACGGCGACGCCGAACCCTTGGCCTGCGGCGGCGGCTTCGGCGGTGGCGCCTCCTGCCCAGTCGCCGCGACGGGCTCGGGCCGCATCGCCGCGAGCTCCGCCGCCACGTCGATCCGCAGGGTGTGGTCGACCGCAGCAGGGGCTGGCGCTGCGTCCGGTCGGCTCAGTGGGCGGGTGTCATCGGCCGGCTCTCGAGGCGTCCGGGAGGCCGCGAGCGCCTGTCGGGCCTCGTCAAGACGCGCCTTCACAGTGCCGTTGCTCGGGTCGAGCTCGGCGGCCTTCTCGAGCCGTTCGACGGCCCGTGCCGGGTCGCCGGCGTCAGCTGCTGCTGACGCCTCGCGGACCAGCGTCGCCACCCGCTCCGCGGCGTCCCGCGCCGCCGTGGCCCGCTCGAGGCGTCCGGCCAGGGCGGTGAGCGGAGGCTCGTCCCCGAGCTCCTTGCGATGCGCCCCGAGCCTCTCAGCGGCCTCCTCGAGCTGGCCGCCGACGAGAAGCCGCTCGACCTCGTCGACGGCGCTCGCGAGGGCCCGCTCACGAGCTGCCTGTCGCTCGGCCTCGGCAATCGCCCGGCGTGCGTCCTCGACGCCCCGCGCCGCCTCGGGATGCCCGTCGTCGAATCCGAGAGCCTCCTCGAAGGCGGCGAGCGCGGCCAGCGGGTCGCCGTCGCCCAGAAGACCGCGGCCGCGCTCGAGGGCGGTGGCCACCCGTTCGCGCCGCCGCTGCTGCTCCAAACCCGCCAACCGGGCCTCGAGGCCGACCAACGACTCGGCCCGACCGAGCTCGGTCAGCGCCCCTTCGAGGCGCGACCTGGCCACCTCGAGGCGGTCGGCCGCCATCAGCTTCTCGACGTCGCTGACCGCCTGGGCGACGGCGCGGGCGTGGCGCTCCTCCTCGACCTGCGCGGCCCGAGCGATCCGCGCCGCCTCCAGCTGCCGGGCGGCGCCGGTGTGCCCGGGCTCGAGGGACAGCACCTGCTCGAGAGATGCGATCGCCTCGACGAAGTTGCCCACGTCGGCCGCCGCCCCTGCGGCCTCGAGCAAGCGCGCCAGCGCCGCCTCGTGGCGCTCGCGATTCAGCCGCTCGACGCGCTCGCGGACCGCCTCGAGCTCGGTGGCACCGGCGAGCCTGCCCAGTGCGGTGCCGACGTGCTGCCGCGCCGAGTCGAGTTCGCCCCGTTCGATCAGGCGCTCGACCTCCGACACCGCCCGGGCGACCTCGCGCGCCCGGGCCTCGCCCTCCTCGACCCGGCGCCTGAGCTCCTCGGCCCTGGTGCTGCCGGGAGCGAGCTTGAGCACCGACGCCACCTGCAGCCTCGCCTCGGACCACATCTGGAGGTCGACGAGGTGGGCGGCGGCGGCGAGCAGGGCCTCGAGCTGCGGAGTACCACCGGGTGTCGCCGGCGGCGGCGTCACCGGGATCGCCGTCGGCGGCGGCGGTGTCGTGGGCAACGGCGGCGGCGTCGAGCCGCCGCCGAACTGGCGGATGATCCGGTCCTGGGTCGACCCGGCCCGGGGCCGCTCGACCGCCGGCGACACCACCCCGACGAGGGATGCGGCGACGTCCTCGTCCGCCCAGGGGAAGCGGCGTTGGAAGCTGACGATGTGCGAGCGGAAGCTCTTGGCGTCTTGAAAGCGGTCGCCGACCGGTTTGGCGAGGGCCTTCAGGACCACCTTGCGCAGCTGCGCCGGAACCTTGCCTCCGGGGTCGCTCTGGGCGAAGTCGAGCGGCGGCTCGAACAGGTGCCCGGCGATCAGCTGCGACCAGGAGTCGCCCCTGATCGGGTGAACCCCGGTGAGCAGCTCATAGAGCACCACGCCGAGGGAGTACAGGTCGGCGCGGTGGTCGATCGGTTGGCCCTCCTGGGGCCGGAACTGCTCCGGCGAGGCATAGCGGATCTTGCCCAGGAACACCCCGGTGGCGGTCAGGTTGTGCTCGCCCTTGACGGTCTTGGCGATGCCCAGGTCGATGAGCTTGACCCGCGGCTCGCCCATGTCGTCGCGTCCGAGCATCAGGTTGTCCGGCGAGATGTCGCGGTGGACGATGCCCTTCTTGTGCAGGTGCGCCAGTGCCTGCAGGGCCTGCTGGATGATCTCGAGCACCAGCCCCATGGCCGGCGGACCGCTCTTCTTGAACACCGTCTGCAGCGTGATGCCGTCGACGTACTCCATGACGATGAAGGCGGTGCCCGTGTCGTCGACGGAGAAGTCGTACATCTGGGCAATGTTGGGATGGCGCAGCTTGACCGCGATCCGGGCCTCGCGGAGGAAGCGGTCCTTGACCTGCTCCTGCTCCTCCACCTGGGGGCGCATCACCTTGATGACCCGCACCTCGTCGAGCAGCCGGTGGCGGACCTTGTAGACGGACCCCATCCCACCCTCGCCGATCTTGGCGAGGATCTCGTACTTGCCCTCGAACTGCTGCAGAGGCTGGGCCATCACCTTGAGCCAATCCGGGTTCACGCTAGCGCAGCGACCATCTCCGGTCAACCGCGTCATCCAGGGGCTGCGATTCCTCTTGACAACCGATCGGCAGGCATCTATGTTCCGCCTTCACAAGCCGACCGACCGACCGGTCGGTCGGCTGAGGGAGGAACCCGTGACGACTCGAGCCGGCGACCGAGAGCTCAAACGCCACCGCCTCATCGAGGCGGCCGCCTCGGTGTTCGCCCGGCAGGGCTACACCGCCACCCGGATGGCCGAGGCCAGGCCCTGATCACCGCACGCCGCGTCGATCTCGCTGGCGAGCGCATTCAGCCCCAGGCCCCGGGC
>CAZKKP010000312.1:4121-5089 GCA_964553295.1 uncultured Thermoanaerobaculia bacterium
GCAAGGGGACGTTGTACGAGTACTTCCCGTCCAAGGAGGAGCTGTTCTTCGCGGTCTTCGAGACGGTCCACGTCGAGGCCCGCGGCCGCGTCGCCGAGGCCCTGCCGGACACGCTCAGCGGTCTGGCGAGGCTGCGGGAGATGCTCGCCGCTGCCGCCGCTTTCGTCGCCGGGCACCGCCAGATGCACGGCGTCACCCTCGACTTCTGGGCGGCGTCGATCGGCAGCCCCCACGAGGACCGCTTCCAGCAGGTGTGCGGCCGGATGTACCGGGACTGGCGCGAGCTCGGCGCCGCGACCATCCGCGAGGGCCAGGCGAGGGGCGAGATCGCCGCGACGGTCGACGCCGAGGCGGTCGCGACGCTGCTCGTCGCCGCCCTGGACGGGCTCGGCGTGCAGCTCTGGTTCGACCCGAGCCTCGAACCGCGGCCGGCGGTCAGCCGATTCGTCGACGCCCTGTGCGAAGGCCTGCTGGCCCGCCCCGGCGACAACCGAAACCCGGCACAGGTCAGCACGTAATCCGCCCGGACTGGAGGAGGGGGATGTTCACACCACGACTGACGGTGCGGCTGGCGGCGACTCTGGTCGCCCTCGCCGTCCCGACCGCGACCATGGCGCAGCACGCGGCGACGCTGCCCGAGCTGGCGACCGCCGCGCTCGGCACCCACGAGAGCATCGGCCTGGCCGACAGCGACCTGCGCCGCGCCGAGGCGCGCACGCGGCTCGCTCGCTCGGTGCTGCTGCCGCGGCTCGAGCTCAACGGCGCCAGCACGTGGTACCAGGAGGACGCCACCCTCGACCTGGGCGGCGGCCAGCGCTTCGTGCTCAGGCCGTCCAACGACTGGAGCTGGTCCGCCGACCTCCGCCAGACCCTGTTCTACGGGCTGCGCGACTGGCGGGCGAAGGACGTCGCCCGGCTCGAGCGGGACATCGCCCGGCTCGACCGCGCGACCGCCGCCACCGACCTCG
>CAZKKP010000313.1:0-5076 GCA_964553295.1 uncultured Thermoanaerobaculia bacterium
GGTCGCCGGTCGATGTGACCGTGACCACCGCCGAGAGCCAGCAGGGCCCGAATGAGTGGTCGGCGATCCGTAGACGACCGCGAGACACCGTGCTCCATCTCTGTTAGGCTGACTGCACGACTCGCCGACTTCAAGGTCTTGTCCCGACCGTCCAGCGGGCGCGAGGAGTAACGATGGCAGAGCGCAAGCTGATCCGACCGTCCATGACCGAGATGATGGAGCGCTTCCCGAGCCGTGCTGCGGGCCGCCGAAAGCAGGTTCCGGCGGAGCAGACGAACGCGGAGAACTACTACTACCTCAAGCAGATGCAGAACCACACTCCGATGGTCGTGGTGCTCTCGGACGGCACCGAGCTGACCGGCTGGATCGAGTGGTACGACAAGAGCTGCATCAAGCTGAACCGCAACGACGCGCCCAACCTGCTGCTGTTCAAACACTCGATCAAGTTCATGTTCAAGGAGGAGGAGCTGCACCAGCGTCGCCGCCGCCGCACTCCTCCTCCGGCCCGCTGAGGTACTCCGGCGAACGGCCCTCCGGTGGGAAGATCTCCTGCAGGATCTCGAACGGCGTGACCAGGCGCGGCTGGCCGAATGCCTCCGGCGGCAGGCTACGGACGACGTGCAGCGCACGGTGGGCGATGTAGGCGAAGTTGTTTCGCACCTGCATGGACCCGGCGGTGCGGTACATCCGGTGCAGGATCTCGAGCTGATGGTGCACCGGTGAGCTGCCGTCGAAGCCGAGGATCTCGTCGCGCCAGCTCGCCCGGGGGCGGAGCTCCTCACGTCGAGGCAAGCCGAGGACCGAGGACTCGAGCTCGGCGAGCTCACGCAGGACCGGGTTCACCGGGTCCTCACGACGGCTGGACGAGGACGGCGCGAGCAGGATCGGCCGCCGATCGCAGTTCGCCTGGTGGATCCTGTCGTCTCGCACCACCCAGCCCAGGTTGGTGAGCCGGAGGCGAGAGGACACGTGCTGCTTCAAGTAGCGCGCGAAGGGCGCGATCGCCGTGTCGTAGGACTCCTGCACGCCGTCGAACATGTTGAGGACGAAGTACACGCCGAACGAGTGCACGACCTCCGAAATCGCGTGCAGGAAGGCGTTCTCGCCAAGGGACTCGAGCAGGTCGCGGAGGAAGGCGTCGAGGTTGGGCAGACCTTCCTCGTAGACGTCCTCGACCTGGTCGAGCAGCTCGTTCACCAGGCGATACAGCGAGCGGTCGCCGATGCCGCGGTAAAAAGGCGACTCCTCGGCGAAGATGAAGCGCAGCTTGCGGAACAGCAGGCTCTTGACGATGTCGGCGGCGGCCAGGGTCGCGGCCGGGTGGTGGGGGGTGAACACCAGCACGCTGGAGTTGCTGATCGGCAGGAAGTCGATCACGTTGGCGTCGAGCCCGGCGCGCAGGTCGAGCACGATGAAGCTCGCCCGCAGCTCGTTGACGGCCTGGATCAACCGCCACCGCGCCTGGTCGGACAGGTTGGTGATCTCGTCGATGGCGTGGCGCGGAGCGGCGATGAAGCCGAAGCTCGAGAACAGGCCGTCCGGGTCGAGGGCCCTGGAGAGGGTGGTGACGCACTGCTCGAGGCGCTCGCCGCGGCGGAAGAAGTGGTAGAGGTCCCGGGACACCGGCGTGTCGAGGGTGTTGCGGACCGACGAGGTGCCGGTGTCCAGGTCGATCAGCACCGTCGGTGCGACGCGCGACAGGGTCAGCGCGAAGTTGAGGGCGAAGGTGGTCTTGCCGACCCCCCCCTTGCCCGACGAGACCGTGATGACTCGCTTCATGACTCTTCGCGCCGTCCGCCTTCCGCTCGTCGAACTCCCGGGGTGCGGCCTCGGTGTCGAAGCGGCCGCCTCGGGATCCTGCAAGAAGGCAATCTACCGTGGCCCTGAGAGAGAGTCCACCTCGACGAGCACAGGCGCCAGGCGGAGGTCACAGCGGTGGTCGGCGCGCTCGGCGTCGCTCACAGGTACTTCAGGGTCTCGCGCACGGTGGCGGCCTCAGGGCCTTCGGGAGCGGCCTCGAGGTAGCGCTCGAAGATCGCCTTCGCCGTTGCCATGTCGCCGGCCCGCAGCAGCAGCATGCCGTACTCGTACAGGCAGGGCGGGAACGCGGGGTCGAGTTCAAGGCAGCGCTCCAGCAGCCCACGTGCGCCCTCGTCGTCGAAGGCCTGGAGCATGGGCACGGCCTGGTTGAAGACGGCGGCCGGGTCCTCCGGGTTCAGGCGATTGTAGCGGTCGATGAAGCCCTCGTAAGCTCCCTCGTCGCCGAGCGCCTTGGCTGAGTTGGCGGCGGCCGCGAGGCAGGTGAGGGACTCGTCGTCGAGTTCGAGGCATCGTCGTGCATGCTCGAGGACCGCCTGGTGGTCGTCGAGCTTGTAGTCCATCTTGACGAGGGCTTCCCAGGCGACGACGAGGTCAGGGCGGGCCTCGGTCGCCTCGCGATAGCTGGCCCGCCCCGCGCTCGAGCTCGCGATAGCCCGGCTGCTCGAGAAGGTCGGCCTGGCGGCTGCTGGCGGCCGCGGCAGGGGTGACGAGGGTGAAGTTGCGTTCGTTGTCCGTGGTGCCCACCGGGACCTTGACCTCCTCCTCGTGGGCGACGAAGCCGGGCGCCTCGACCCGGAAGACGTAGGTCTGGGTGGAGTCCAGGAGCAGCACGCGGTAGCCGCCGTCGTCTCCAGAGGTCAACTCCTTGCTGAAGGTCGGCAGCGCCGCACAGGTGATGGTGACGACCGCCCCCGCAATCGGGTTGCCGTCTGCGGTGGTCACAGTGCCGATCACCCGGGCCTGCGGGCCGGCGGCGACGCTGGTCGCGATCCCGAGGGCCAGTCCGACGGTCAAGGTCAACACCAGAGATGGCAGTCGCATGGGTCTCCTCCGCGGCGAAAGACGCCTCACCGGAGCTTACCTCTGACCGGTGCCGCGGCTCAAGTCGAGCCCGGAGATTTCACCGGGGTTCGTCGCGAGGCTGATCCCGGGGAGATCTCCGAGCTCGACTCACTTTGCGCCCAGCCCGACCATCGCGCGCAGGGTGTGTCGGGCGATCGTCGGGTTCTCGCGCAACCGGCGGACGGAGTAGGGATACCAGTCGCGACCATAGGGGACGTACACCCGAAGTCGGTGGCCGTTGGCGAGAATAAGCCGGCGCAGCTCCGGGTCGACTCCCAGGAGCATCTGGAACTCGTAGCGCTCCCGGTCGAGCCCGAGCCGGTCGACGGCCGCCATGCCGGCCCACACCAGGTACGGGTCGTGCGTCGCGATGCCGACGTAGGCGCCACCGCCGAGCAGCTTCTCGAGGCAGTAGACGAAGTTCGCCCGGACCGTAGTGAAGTCCTTCCAGGAGATCGCCCGAGGCTCTCGGTAGATGCCTTTACACAGCCTGATGTTCGGTGGCATGGGCAGGAGCGCGCCAATGTCCGTCGCAGTGCGGTGGAGGTAGGCCTGGAGCACCGCGCCGACGTGACCGTGCCGCTCTGCCACCGAGCGGTAGATCCTCAGCGTCGCCTCGGTGGTGGTGTGGTCCTCCATGTCGATGCGCACGAAGTTCCCGAGTTCGGCGGCGCGAGCCACGATGGTCTCGACGTGGTTCGCGCACAGCTCCTCAGTGATCTTGAGCCCGAGCATCGTCGGCTTGATCGAGATGTTGCAGTCCAGGGCCTCGTCCCGGATCCGGTCGAGCAGGCGCAGGTACTCCTCCACTGCCGCCCGGGCCCTGGCCGGATCGTGCACCTCTTCGCCGAGGACGTCGCAGGTCGCCATCGCGCCTTCCACCTGGAGTGACCGGATGGTGCGCACTGCAGCGTCCTGGTCGACGCCGGCGACGTAACGGCGCGCGGCCCGGCCGACAATGAGCTTGGGGACCATCGGAAGACCGACCTTGACCAGCGTGTCGAACAGGCTCATGTGGCTCTCCTGTGGTCCGGAGTTCGGGCCATGACTGCGGCATAGACGGCGTCCGCGCCGGCCCGGCGTAGGGCGCGGGCCGCGAGGTCGAGGGTTCTGCCGGTGGTCGTCACGTCGTCGACCAACAGCACCGTCGTGGACCGGATCGTCGCGGAACGCCCGACGAAAGCCCCAGAGGGCAGAGCGAGCCGCCGGGCTCGGGTCGCCCCGGCCTGCCGCCGGAGGCCATGGCGTCGCAGGGCCGCCACGAGCGGCACGCCGAGCTCGTCGGCGACCCGCTTGGCGAGGAGCCGGGCGGCCGAGCGCCCGCGTCGCAGACGGTGGACGAGATGAGAAGGCACCCAGCTCACCACCGACAGGTCATCGCACCACGGCTCGACGGCGACCCGAGCGGCCAGCCGCGAGCCGAGGGGTCGCGCCAGCTCGTCGTGGCCGTGGTGCTTGAGGGCCAAGATCGCGGTTCGGAGCACCCCGTCGTACTCCCCCCAGATCACGCTACCGGTCCTCGTCGGCGGCTGTCGGACACACTCCACGCAGGGCACCTCGTCATCTATCGGCAGGCCACATGTGGGACATCGCGGCCCGGTGAGCGGCACCAGACCTCCCAGACAACGGCGGCACAACCCACGGTCGCGGCCGCCCAGAGGCTCACCACAGTGTGCGCAGGGGGCCGGGAGCAGGGCCTCGGTGAGAGCAAAGAGGAGGCCCCCCGTCGACACGCCGGTCATGCTACCAGAGATCGCTCGGATCGGCCCGCCGAGGACCCGAGCCAGCGGCCGAAGCTATACTCGTCGCCAGGGAGGCGCCGTGCCGCACGTGGTGCTCGAAGGGACGCTGGACTGTCGTCAGGTGGTCGACCGCCTTCCCCGACAGGTCTACCGCTGGGGTCGAGCGGTTCTCAAGACAGAGGAGTGCTGGCTGCGGGCGGATGCTGCCGCCGTTCTGGTCGAAGGGGTGGTGGTGGAGCACGTTCGGCCGCTGCATCCGGTGGCGATCCTCGCGTCGAGGGACGGTCTGGCGACCGTGCGCCTGTGGCCGACGGCGCCGGTCGAGCGGACCCGTCCGGTCCAGCGCTGGCTGGCCCTGCTCGCCGTCGAGCTGGTGGCGCTCGGCCTCGGCCCAGTGGTGTCGAGCAGCCTGGCAGAGGGGGTGGTGGGCGACCTTCCTCCTCTCTCCCAG
>CAZKKP010000314.1:0-3085 GCA_964553295.1 uncultured Thermoanaerobaculia bacterium
AAGGCGCCGGCGATCTATGCCCTACAGCCTCCTAGCATCGGCACGCCGCCGGCAGGAGCCGGACGGCAACAGAGCCATACACTGAGGGTCGCACGAAGGAGTAGCCACCATGACAACCAGATCCGCCACGCGAATCGCCGGCATGGCCCGTCCTATGACGATGATCACGCTCGTGACCCTGATCGCAGTGGTCACCTTCTCCTGCGCCCGGGAAGTGCCGCCGACCCCCGAGACGGCGCCGGCACCCACGGCGCCGGCCGCCCTCGTCCCGGTCGTGGTCACCGAGAAGACGCCGGAGGACCCGGACGACCCGGCCATCTGGATCCACCCCGAGGACCCCGCCAAGAGCCTCGTGCTCGGAACCGACAAGGGCGGTGCGGTGGTGGTCTTCGACCTCGACGGGAAGATCGTCCCGGACAAGACCGTCACCGGGCTCCAGCGGATGAACAACATCGACGTCGAGTACGGCCTTCAGCTCGGCCAGGAGACCGTCGACATCGCCGTCGCCACCGAGCGCCCCGCGAGCGCGCTGCGGGTGTTCCGCCTGCCCGAGATGACCGCCGTCGACAACGGCGGGATTCCGGTGTTCGAGGGCGAGGTCGGAGACGCCGCTCTGCCCATGGGCATCGCCCTGTACAAGCGCCCGTCGGACGGCGCGATCTTTGCCATCGTCAGCCGCAAGACCGGTCCTTCGGGCGCATACCTCTGGCAGTACCGGCTCGCCGATGACGGCGCCGGCCATGTCGTCGGGATCAAGGTCCGCGAGTTCGGCGCCTTCAGCGACGCCACGAGCCTCGACGAGGACGGCGTGCCTGAGCTCGGTGAGATCGAGTCGGTCGCGGTCGACGACGAACTCGGCTACGTCTACTACTCGGACGAGCTGACCGGGGTCCGAAAGTACCACGCCGACCCCGATGCCAGGAACGCCGACGTCGAGCTCGCCCTGTTCGCCACCGACGGTTTCGTCGAGCAGCGGGAGGGGATCTCGATCTACGCCGTCAACGACGGCACCGGCTACATCCTGGTCTCCGACCAGCAGGGCAACACCTTCCGGATCTACACCCGCGAGGGCGCCCCCGGCAACCCCCACGAGCACCGCTTCGTCAAGAGCGTCGCCGCGTCCACCATCGAGAGCGACGGCTCGGAGGTGACCTCAACGGTCCTCGACCCGCGCTTCCCCTCGGGCCTCTTCGTCGCCATGTCGGACAACCAGACCTTCCACTACTACTCGTGGGACGACATCGCCGGCGACGACCTGGTCAAGGCGCCGAACGGCGCCCCCCCGGCGGAGTGAAGCTCACCCCCGAGCAGCCTCCCGAGCTCGGGGTCCTCAGCCCAGGGCCAGCTGCATGACACTGTAGGACCCCGGGCTTGAGGTTCTTGGGATCTCCTCAAGTTATTTGCTGCTAATGACCTACAGCTCAACGAACGAACTCACCCCACTCTGGGATCTTGGCAAGACAAGGTCAGGTCCCAAGATCCCGGCACCAATGGGCGCCCCGGAATGGGCGGGCGGGTCGGCACGGTTGTCGCTGCCACGATCATTCGCGCCGGCGAGACAGGTCGGCCGCGGTTGCAGCGGGGAGAACCGATGACCGACCGCCACGACGAGGACCCGCAGCAGGGGCCGCCCGACTTCTCGACGACGATCTCGGGTACCGGCGTTGTGCGCCCCACCGACACGGCCGCGCGGGCGATGCCGGCCGCGATCGGCGAGTACCGCATCGTCGGACTGCTCGGCCAGGGCGGGATGGGCGTCGTCTGGGAGGCCGAGCAGCAGCATCCGCGCCGCCGCGTCGCGCTCAAGGTGATGCGCCAGGGGCACTACGTCGACGACCTGCACGCCCGCATGTTCCACCGCGAGGCGGAGATCCACGGCCGGCTCAAGCACCCCAACATCGCCGCGATCTACGAGTCGGGCCACACCGGCGACGGGCACGACTTCTTCGCCATGGAGCTGGTGCGCGGGCTCACCCTCGGCGACTGGCTCGGCACCCGCCCCCAGGTCGTGACGCGCGAGGAGCTCGACCTGCGCCTGCGGCTCTTCCGCGCCATCTGCGAGGCGGTGAGCTACGCCCACCAGCGCGGCGTCATCCACCGCGACCTCAAGCCGTCCAACATCGTCGTCACCGACGTGGCGGTGTCCGGCACGCCGTCCGTCGAGCCGCCGCTGCCGGTCGTCAAGATCCTCGACTTCGGCCTCGCCCGTCTCACCGACGTCGAGGCCGTGGCCGCCTCGATGATGACCGAGGTCGGGATGATCAAGGGCACGCTGCAGTACATGGCGCCCGAGCAGGCGCGCGGCGAGATCGAGGCGATCGACGTGCGCACCGACGTCTACGCCCTCGGCATGATCCTCTATGAGCTCCTCTCCGGGCGCCGGCCGTACGACCTCCTCGGCGCCGCGATGGCCGACGCCGTGCGGGTGATCTGCGAGCAGCCGCCGCGCTCGCTCGCCACGAGCTGGAGCGGCACCCGCCGCCTCGACCAGGACGTCGAGACGATCGTCGCCAAGGCGCTCGAGAAGGACCCCGAGCGACGGTACGGGAGCGTCTCGGCCCTCTCCGACGACATCGAGCGCTACCTGTCGTCGCAGCCGATCCAGGCGCGCGCCCCGTCACGGGCGTACCGCATTCGCAAGTACGTGCAGCGCCACCGCGCCTTCGTCGGCGCCGCCTCGGCGGTGGCGATCGTGCTGGCGGTCGGAGCGATCGGCACCACGACGGGCTGGCTGCGGGCCCGCGCGGCCGAGCGCCTGGCGGCGGCCGAGGCCGAGGAGGCCAGGCGGCAGACCGCCATCGCGACAGCGACGTACACCTTTCTCGCCGAGGACCTCCTCATGGCGGTGGCGCCGACGGGAGGGGCCGGCCGGGGGCGCAACGTGACGATGCGCGAGGTGCTCGACGTGGCGGCCGATCGCCTGCAGCGCGACACGGCGACCGGCGGGGTCGATCAGGCGCGAGAGATCCATGTCGGGGCGGTGGCCGATGACGGCGGTGCAGAGGTTCACCAGCGTCGCCCGGATCTCGGGCAGGGCCACGCGGAAGCGGGCGTGATAGGCGGCCTCGAACCGCATCTGCAGGTC
>CAZKKP010000314.1:3095-5066 GCA_964553295.1 uncultured Thermoanaerobaculia bacterium
ACCTGCGCGCGGCCATCGGCGACACCTACCGCAGGCTCGGCGAGCTCGACGCCGCCGAGCCGCACCTGGTGCGGTCGCTCGAGCTCCGTCGTGGTGCGCTCGCCAGCGACGACTGGAACACCGTCCACGCCGCCAACAGCCTCGGCGTGCTGCGCTGGACGCAGGGGAGGCTTGCTGACGCGGAACCGCTCTATCGCGAGGCGTACGAGATGGGGACGCGGCTGGGCCCGGACGACGCGGTCACGATGATGGCGGAGATGAACCTCGCCACGCTGCTCCGCTCGCAGGGCCGCTACAAAGAGGCGACGCCGTTGATCGAACGCAGCGTCGCGGCCCAGCGCCGAGTGCTCGGGCCGGAGGCGATCGCCACTCTCGACGCCGTGTCGAACCTCGCGAACCACTACCAGGAGACCGGCGACCCCGCGCGCGCCGAGCTGTTGCGTCGCCCGAATCTCGAGGCGCGCCGGCGGGTGGCCGGCGAGACAGCCCCCGGAACGATCAGCGATTCGAACAACCTGGCAAACGACGTCGCGCTCCAGGGCCGCTTCGAGGAGGCCGCGGCGTTGAACGTGACGACGCTGGCGCTCAAGTTGGAGGTGCTCGGTCCGGAGCACCCGTCGACGCTGAACACGCTGAACAACATCGCCGAGGTCTACGACCTTACGGGTCGTGACGCCGAGGCCGAGGTGATGCATCGCCGCACGCTCGACGGCCGGCTGAAGGCCCTCGGCCCGGACCACCCTCGCACCCTGCACTCAGAGGAGCGGCTCGCCGCCGTGCTCGAGCGGCGTGGCCAGTTCGCCGGCGCCGCAAGCCGGTCCTCCGCCGCGCTGGAGGTGGCCCGGGCGAAGCTCGGCGACGATCACCCCGTCACCCTCTCCCTGCGCACCACTCACGCCCTGGCGCTGATCGGGCTCGGCCAGCCGGCCCGCGCCGAGTCGTCGCTGCGGCAGTTGCTGGCGGCTATCGCGCTCCGCCAGGCCCGCGGCGAGGACGCCGGCGACACCGAAGGCGTCAAGCAGGACGCGTCGCTGTACCTCGGCATGGCGCTGGCGGCCCAGAAGCGGTTCGCCGAGGCGGAGCCCTTTCTCGTCGAGGGCATGTCGGGCGAGCCCAGGGTCGGGGCCGAGGCGCACCGCGCGGCGGCATTCATGGCTCGCTTCTACGACCTCTGGCAGCGGGCGCAGCCCGACCCGTCCCGCGCGGCGAAGGCCGCCGAGTGGAGGACCACGCTCGCCGAGCTGACGACACCCTCGCCATCCCCGCCCGCCTCCCCGGCGACCTCGGCCGCGGCGCGGTGAGCCACAACCCGCGCGGCAGGTCGCGCCGGCCGCAGTCGGCAGAGCGCGAGGACCTTCTGCTATGGCGTACCCGACACGGTTCCGGCTCCCGCGGCGGTGACGTGAGAGCGGTCGCCGGGGGTGGCGTAGCGCGCCCACACGGAGCGGTTCGAGATGCGGCCGATGTCCTGGATTCCGAGGAGGCTGACGAGTTCTCCCTCTCCTGAATGCGCCGAGGGCGTCGAGATCGCTGGCGATGCTGGTATCGTGGTTGGCACGGGACTCGGAGGGCCGTGACGAGCGCGGACAGCGAGTGGGACGGGAGGTCGCTACCGACGATGGTCGATCGCCGAGCTGGGTTGACCGGTTGAGCGCGTTGTCCATACGGACCCGGATGATCCTGGTGACAGTCGGCGCCACCCTCGTCGCCTGTGCCGCGCTCATCGCCGTCGCCTACGAGGTCAACCGGCGTGAGGTCGCGGAGGCGATCATGGGTCGCGCCGGGGCGATCGCGAAACGCGTCGACCTCGTGGTCGGCGAAGGCTCGGCGTTCCAGACACAGCAGAGCGTCGACCGAATGGTCGAGGCGGAGAGCCTCGTCGCGGCGGTGGTCTTCTCGCCGAGCCGCGAGATCATCGCCACGTCGCCCTCGACCGCCGATCTGAGTCCGCCGCTGTCGGAGTTGTCGGAG
>CAZKKP010000315.1:0-5056 GCA_964553295.1 uncultured Thermoanaerobaculia bacterium
GCCGTTCGACGACGCAACCCGGGCCGCCCTCGGATCGTATCTCGGCTCGGCGAACGTCGAGGGGAGCGGCAGATGAGGCGCCAGATCGCCCGGCACGAAACCGGGCCCGGTGTTCGGCTCGGACCCCACCTTGAGAAGCCGGGTGGCCTCGAGGCGGTCGGCGAGGGGCCCTGCCCGCAGCGCCTGGTGGTGCGCACCGGACGCCGGGTCGAGCTGGTGCGCACCTCCGAGGTCGACTGGATCGGCGCCGATCGCAACTACGTGCGGCTCCATGTCGGGCCGACCTGCCATCGCCTGCGAGCGAGGATCGGGGTGGTCGAACGCCTCCTCGACCCCAGGCTCTTTCTGCGCATCCACCGCTCGATCATCGTCAACGTTGAGCGCATGCGCGAGATCCGGCCACTGTCCCACGGCGAGGCGGTGGTGGTCCTCGAGGACGGCACCCGGCTCAACCTCAGCCGGAGCTACCGACCGCTGGTCGACGGTTACCTCGCCCGGCTGGCGCAGCGCCTTGGCTGACTGAATCGCCCGGACGGCTCGGCGACAGCGCCGGCAACAGCAATGGGCTCGGGTCGTGGTTTGCCTCGAGCTTCAGGGCAGCAGGGGTGCGAGGGGGACCTTGGCGGAGGCACCCTCGACCTCGCGGACGAGGCGCGGATGTCATGGCTGGATGGGAGAGCCCGGAGCGCGGAGGCCGAGCTGGATCTCCGGCAGTAGCCTCTCGAGCTCTGCACCCGAAGCTGATGGAGGCGCCAGATCGAAGTCGGTCTGGCCGAAGCCGCGGGAGAGGGCAAGCTGCTCGAGGATCGACGCCTCCTCGTCTGAGACGGTCCGGGAGCCGCGCTCTCCGATCCGGACCAGCACTCTCTGTCTCCAAAAAAACGCGTGGTCTCCGAGCCGGAGGATGTACGGACCGGACAGCTCGACCTTGCGAAGGATGACCTGATCCTCTCGAATCACGACCTCGAGGTCGTTCCTGAACACAGTCAGAAAGGCGTCGATCGCGACCCTCGGACGAAACTCGAGCGGCCACTCGAGGCGCCATGTGTAGTCGTCGAGAATCATCACTCCTCCGTTGCGGAGCAGTGACCATGAATTGACGGCGTCAACGAGAACATCTCTGGCAGCGTGGGAACCATCAAGATAGATGAGATCGAAGGACTCCACAGGCAGCTCTCGCAATACCCGCTGTGAGGGTCCAGCGATGACCGAAACACGGTCTCCATGGCCTGATACGGCGAGGTTGGCGTCGAAGCGGGCGCGGACCTCTTCGGGGAAGAGATCGACTCCGACCGCACGCGAAGTCGGATGAGTGACCACGTTGTCCAGCATCCAGAAGAACGACCGGCCCTCATATGTGCCGACCTCCAGATAGCGGATTCCGGGCGCTCCCCGGTAGCCGCTCAATACGGTGCTCCAAACCGGGATGTGCTGCGAGAACCAGTCCTTGGCGAAGTGATACTCCCCACCCCGGGTGGTTTCCTCATCGCTGTGTGACGAACCACGGAAATCGCATCCCACAGCATGCGTACACGCAATGGCGACGAGCAACGCTCTCGCAAATCTCCAAGCTGTCATTGCCGTTCCTTTCGGCTCGCGGTCAGGCACGGGCCAGCTGTGGCGATGGGCCACGCAGTTGGGAGTGTACTGCTACCCATCTCGGAGCACGCGACGGCCGGGACTGTTCGGCAAGGGCGTGAGGCTCCCGCCGGGTCGTGGTGACGAGGTCGGGTGCGGATGGCCTCGAGCTTCAGGGCAGCAGGGGTGCGAGGGGGACCTTGGCGGAGGCACCCTCGACCTCGCGGACGAGGCGCGGCACCAGGTAGCCGGGCAGGCGAGCGGCGAGCTCGCCGACGATCCGCCGCGCGCGCGCCTCGTCGACCTCGAAGTGGGCGGCGCCGGCGACCGGGTCGAGGAGGTGCAGGTAGTAAGGGAGCGCCCCGGCCGCGAACAGGCGCTCGCTCAGCTCGGCGAGGGCGTCGGCGGAGTCGTTCACCCCGGCGAGCAGCACCGACTGGTTGAGCACGGTGGCGCCGGCGTCGCCGAGGACGCCCAGGGCGAGGGCGACGTCGTCGTCGAGCTCGGCCGGGTGGTTGGCGTGGACGACCACCACGACCTGGGTTCGGAGACCCCCGAGCAGGGCCAGCAGCGGCGCGTCGACGCGCTCGGGCAGGACGATCGGCAGCCGGGTGTGGAGGCGCAGCCGGCGGACATGGGAGATGTCGGCGAGCTCGGCGAGCAGGCGGGCGAGGGAGGTCTCGGGCAGGCTCAGGGGGTCGCCGCCGGACAGGATGACCTCGGTGATGTCGGGGTCGGCCGCGATCGCCGCCACCGCGGCCTGCCGCCCGGCGCCGACGGCGGTCGCTTCTGCGTACGGGAAGTGCCGCCGGAAGCAGTAGCGGCAGTGGACCGCACAGGCGCCGACCACCACCAGCAGGGCGCGCCCGCGATACTTGCGGAGCAGCCCGGGCGGTCCGCCGCGGCCGATCTCGCCGACCGGGTCGGGGCCGAAGCCCGCCGCGGGCTCGACCTCCCGGGCGGTCGGCAGCACCTGGAGGAGGAGCGGGTCCTTCGGGTCGCCGTGCCGCATGCGACGGACGAAGCCTCGTGGTACCCTGAGCGCGAGCTGGTCGGTGGCCCGGGCGAGCCCGGCCGATTCGCCGAGGCACGTCGGGTCGATCGCCAGCTCGGCGAGCAGCGCCTCGAGGTCGGTGTGGGCCTCGGCGAGCAGGCGCCGCCAGTCACCATTTCCCCACGGAAGATCGTCAGCCGCTCGCATCTCGGGCAGTCTCGCAGCTTCGAGAGCGCCGACGCAACAGGAGAGGTCGAACCATGCCGTCGTACAACATGAACCAGGTCAAGGTCGGGCTGAAGATCCTCGTGGACGGAGACCCCTGCGTCATCACCGACACCGACTTCGTCAAGCCCGGCAAGGGCCAGGCCTTCACCCGCATCAAGTACAAGAACTTCAAGACCCTGCGTGTCAACGAGATGACCATGAAGTCGTCGGACGGGGTCGATGGCGCCGATGTCGTCGACAAGGAGATGCAGTACCTCTACAACGACGGCGACATGTGGTACTTCATGGACAAGGAAAGCTACGAGCAGCTGGGCGCGACTCACGACGTGGTCGGCGATGCCACACAGTGGCTCAAGGAGGAGGACTTCTGCGGCGTCACCCTGTTCGAGGGTCGACCGATGGTGATCACGCCGCCCAACTTCGTCGTTCTCGAGGTCGTGGAGACCGATCCCGGGATGCGCGGCGACACCTCCTCGGGCGGCAACAAGCCGGCGACGATGGACACCGGCGCCGTGGTCCGGGTGCCGCTGTTCGTGCAGATCGGCGACAAGATCAAGTGCGACACCCGCAGCGGCGAGTACGTCTCGCGCGCCTGATCGAGCTTCATGACCACCGGTGACCGCACCCGGTGGCGGCCGACAGCGTCGCTCGACAGCCTCCGCCGGCGTGCGGCGATCCTCGCCGCGGCCAGGCGGTTCTTCGCGGAGCGCGACGTGCTCGAGGTCGAGACGCCGCTGCTCAGCCAGGGCACCGTCACCGACCTCCACCTGCACACCCTCCGCACCGTGGTCGACGCTCCCGGCGGCGGCCCGGAAACCCTCTGGCTGCAGACCTCGCCCGAGTTCGCGATGAAGCGCCTGCTGGCGGCGGGAAGCGGCCCCGTATATCAGATATGCAAGGCGTTCCGTGATGCCGAGGCGGGCCGCCGGCACAACCCTGAGTTCACTCTGCTGGAGTGGTACCGGCCCGGCTGGGACCACCACCTGTTGATGGACGAGGTCGACGGGCTGCTTGCCGCGGTGCTCGGCTCACCCGCCGCCGAGCGGATCGCCTACGGCGAGCTGCTGGCCTGCACGGCCGGGGTCGATGCCCACCGCGACGATGCGGCGGCGCTGCGCCTGAGGGCTCTCGAGCTCGGCCTCGCTGACGTGCCCGGCCTCGCCTCGAGGGAGGGCTGGCTGAGCCTGCTGATGACCCACCTCATCGAGCCTGGTCTCGGTCGCGGCCGCCCGACCTTCGTCCTCGACTACCCGGCGGACCAGGCTGCCCTGGCCGTGGTCCGGCTCGGCGACCCGCCCGTGGCGGAGCGCTTCGAGGTTTACGTCGACGGTCTCGAGCTGGCCAACGGCTACCACGAGCTGGTCGACGGCGCCGAGCAGCGACGCCGCTTCGAGGCCGATCTCGCAGCCCGGCGGACCGCCGGTCTCCCCGAAGTCCCGGTTGACGAGCGCCTGCTCGCCGCCCTCGAGCACGGCCTGCCGGAGTCGGCGGGCATCGCCCTCGGTTTCGACCGGCTGGTGATGCTCGCCTGTGGCGCCGACTCGATCCAGGAGGTCATCGCCTTTCCCCACGACCGGGCGTGACTCCCCCTGGGCCTCTACCCAGCGCCATCCGCTGCGCGCCTCTCGAACGGCGAGACCTGTCACCAGCCGCTGTTGCGACTTCCCGGATTCGCGCAGCGAATCCGGTTGTCACGCCGCCGCCGGAGCACGCTACACTTTCCCCATGCTGCTCGCGCTGGTGATCGCCTTTGCGGCCTCCTTCCTGGTGACCCACCTCGCGCTGTCACACGGTAAGGTGCGGCAGGATCTGGTGGGCCAGCTCGGCACCTTCAGGTTCAGGGCGCTGTACTCCTTCGTCGCCGTCGGCACCTTTCTGCCGGCGGTGGTGGTCTTCTGGGTCGGGCGGCCGCTGGGCCCGGTGCTCTGGCAGCTGCCGCGCTGGCTCGAGCTCGCGGTGGCGCTGCCGCTGACGCTGCTCGCCGTGCTCCTGGTGGTGCTGGCCTTCGCGACCCCGAGCCCGGTGTCGATGGTGCCGGCGCGACCCGAGGTCCGCGGCGTGCTGCGGGTCACCCGCCACCCCTTCAACATGGGGATGGCCGCCTTCGGTCTGGCTCACCTCGTGGCCAACGGCACCCTTGGCGAGGTCGTGTTCTTCGGCTGCTGCTTCGTGCTCGTCGGCCTCGTCGGCGCCTTCCACCAGGACGCCAGGATCGCCTCGGAGAGGGGAGAGGTCCTCGCCGGCTTCCTGCGGCAG
>CAZKKP010000316.1:0-5034 GCA_964553295.1 uncultured Thermoanaerobaculia bacterium
CTCGTGCCTCTCGTCGAGCTCGCCGGCGCCGGCGAGCTCGACGAGAGGCACGAGCTGAGCAGTGCTGGGCAGGGCCGGGTCGAAGCCGAGGGCGAGATTCGCGGCCGCGAGAGCGACCTCGTTGAAGCCGTCGATGGTGAGGATGAGGTCGAAGCGCTGCCCGCGGGCGGCGAAGTAGGTGAGGGCGTGCAGCGTCTGCGGCTGCTTGAACCCTCCCTGGGCGAAGCACAGCACCTCGACCCGACGCCCCTCGAGCCACGGCATGCCGGCGAGCTGTCGCGCCAGCTCCGGCCCCGCCTGGAGGGCGAACCACTGTGCCGCCGAGCCGCCGAAGACACCGACGACGAACAGCTCGTCCTCGGCAGCCGTCGGGTAGTCGCGCTCGGAGAAGTAGCCGTGGTTGTTGGCGGCGAGCTCGAGCCACGGCGGCTCGACACCTTCTCCGACCATGTGCCGCAGTCGTTCGGGGTTGGCGACCGCGGTCACGGCGAGGCCCGGGCGGTTGGCGAAGCCGAGGACGGGGTGGAGCACCTTCCTCGAAGGCGTGCTGATCTCGCCGGCCGCCGGTTTCCAGACGTCAACACTGTGGGGACGGGTTCGACTGTAGAACCAACCGCGCGCGACCAGGGCATAGGCCAGGACCGAGGCCGACTCGACGGTCAGCAGCAGGATGACGAGCCGCACGCCGAGGCGGGTCAGTGAAGAGCGGAGCAGGCTCCGTCGAGGCGCCGACACGGTCGGATTATAGAAAGACCGAGACAGCCGCGGTCACGATGGCCGCGCTCCGCCGTCAGCGGCTCTCGTCGGTGGCCGCGAGCCGGGCCTGCAGCTGCTCGATCACCCGCTGCTGCTCGATGGCGTACAGGGTGAGCTCCTCGACCTTCTGCAGCAGCTTCAGCTGCATGTCGGTGAGGTCGAGGCCGTCCCGGGCGATCTGGGCGGCAGAGGGGATCCCGGGCAGGTGCCGGTGCTCTCGGATGAAGCCGTCGACCTGGTCGAGGGACATGAGGTCGTAGGAAGGCTCGAACACGAAGTCGGGTACGTTCAGGGTCGTACTGTTCACCCGGTAGCTGCCGATGACCGTGAGGTTGCCGGCGGCGTCGAGAGTGAGCTCGGCGGCATCCGCGCCGGCACTGATTCGGAAGGTGCCGTTGCTGTTCAGCACCCAGTCCGGGTCCTGGGTGAAGGAGGCCGCGATGGCCGTGTTCCTCAGCTTGAGGCGGGAGGGGGCGTTGTTCTCGAGCAGGATGGAGTCCACCGCGCCGGCGCCGGTCGCGGTGACCACGTGCAGCCGGGCGCTCGGGCTGGCCGTCCCGATGCCCACGTTGCCGCTCGCCGCGATGTCGAGGGAGCTTGTCGGGGCGCCGGGGCGGATCCTGAAGGGCAGCCTCGAGCCGCCGGTGACGTCGCGGACGAAGAAGTTGGCCTCGTTGCCGGCGATGTCCCAGGTCTGCGGTGTGAACCCCGAGGAACCGTCCTGCTCGAGGCGCAGCGTCGGAGTGTTGCCGTTCTGCGTGTGCAGGGCGACCACCGGCGTGGACGTGCCGAAGCCGATCTGCCCGCTGCTGTGGACGAACAGGGCATTGGTGCGCGCGCCGGCGCTCACGGTGAACGGGGTGCGGCTGTTGCTGATGTCGTCGATGGAGAACTTGTTGGCGCCGCCGCTGGCCGAGTCGTTGGCGGTCAGCTGCCAGTCGTTGGCCGGGAAGCCGGCGGTGGTGCTGGTGTCGTCGAACCCGATGCGGAGGTTGTTCTCCTTGAGCCGGATGGTGTCGAAGCCGAAGTTCTCGTTGTTGACGCAGTCCACGCCGACGCAGGCGGAGCCCTGGACGATGAGGTCGTCGGCGATGACCTGGTCCTCGCCCGGACCGTCCTGGTCGACGGCGACGTCCTTGGCAGCCACGCTGGACGACGCCCCGGCCGCGGGCGCCTCCACACCGCCGGGGACCACGAACGACCCGGCCGAGACCCTGAGGACGCCGGAGCTGACCAGGTCCTCGGCCGGCGGCAGCACGCCGCGGCTGCGGAGGTCCGCCACGACGGCGTCGTCGCCGAGCTCCCGCGCCCGGGCGAGCTGCTCCCGAACCTCGGCGGTCAACACCGGCGTGAGGGTCAGGGACCAGCGGTACTCGCCGTCTGGCAGTGGGTTGCCGCGGTCGTCGAGGTTTGCCAGCGCGATCGTGCCCGAGGCGTCGAACCGGCGCTCGATGAACAGGTCGCCCGGGCCGGTGACGCGCAGCGCCGCCGCCTGGAAGGAGACTCCTGGACGGATCCGGACGTCGTTCGGGGTCACGACCGTGTCGGCTGCCGAGACGATCGCCGACGTCAGGAGGGCGCAGGTTGCGGAAAACACGGCGAAGATGGCGGTCGGGCGGCACGGATGCAGTGTCATAAGGTCTCCAGAACTCGCTCAGATGCGACTGAGTCTAACATGCAGTAGCGGTCCTGGCAAGACAACAGCCGTCGCCTGGGAGAATTCCGCGCGGCAGCGGCACGAGGTCGGGGGATCGGCGGCGCGCGGCCCTCTCCGTGGCCGGCGGCCGCGCTCCTTCAGCGCGTGAGCACGGTGATCACTGCTCCTGCCGGGCCTGGTAGACGACCTTCGAGCCGCTCTTCCGGTCACCCTTCGAGGGCGAGCAGCAGCGGCGTCTCGAGGGCCTCGGCGTACCAGCGCAGGAAGCGAGCGGCGTCGGCGCCGTCCACCAGTCGGTGGTCGTAGGACAGGGACAGCGGCAGCATGAGCCGCGGCTGCCAGGCGCCGTCGGTCCACACCGGCTGCAGCCGACTCCTGGACACCCCGAGGATCGCCACCTCGGGCCAGTTGACGATCGGCGAGAAGCCGGCGCCGCCGATGCCGCCGAGGTTGGAGACGGTGAAGGTGCCGCCCCGCATCTCGTCGGGCATCAGCTTGCGGGCTCGGGCGCGGGAGGCGAGGTCCTCGAGCTCTGTGGCGATGCGGGTGATGCTCTTGGTCGCGACGTCGCGCAGCACGGGCACCAGCAGACCGTGCTCGGTGTCCACCGCGACTCCGACGTGGACCGACTCGCGGTACACCACCTCGTGCCGGCTCATGTCGACGGCGGCGTTGAGCTTGGGGTGAAGCCGCAGGGCCGAGGCCGCCACCTTGACCAGGATCGCGGTCATGGTGAGCCGTCCCCCCGACGCTGCGACGCGGTCCTTGAAGCGCTGCCGGAGTCGCTCGAGCTCGGTCACGTCGGCGAACTCGTGGTGGGTGACCTGGGGAACGGTCGCCCAGGCCTGGGCGAGGTTCTCGGCGGTGACGCGGCGCACCTTCGACATCGGCTCGCGGCGGATCGGGCCGAAGGCTGCGAGGTCGGGCAGGGCCCGTGGGGCGCCGCCGGGCAGACCCCGGGCGAGCTCCGCGAGGAGGCGCCGGGAGTGGGTCTTGACGTCGTCCCTGGAGATCCGACCGCCGGGGCCGCTGCCCTCGACCTGCTCGAGCTGCACCCCGACCTCCCGGGCGAAGCGGCGCACCGAGGGCGCGGCAGGGATCGGCTTAAGGGGCCGGTCCCGGCCGACCCAGCGCGGGGCCAGGGGCGCCTGGTCACCCGGCCTCGCCGGCGGGCGGGCCGGGTCTGAAGGCGGGCTCTCGACCTCCTCGCGAGGCGAGGACTCCGCCGGCGATGCCGTCTCGCTCTCCCGGCCGCTTTCGGCAGCTGCCGGTTCGGCTTCGGTCGCGGCCTCGGCGGGCGGGTCCTCCGGCTCGGCCGCTTCCTCGGCATCGTCCAGGGTCACGATCGGCGACCCGGCAGCCAGCGAGTCGCCGGCGGTGGCGTGGACGGTGGCGACGACGCCGGCGGCGGTGGACGGGATCTCGACGGCAGCCTTGTCGGTCTCGACCTCCACCAGGGGCTGGTCGACTCCGACGCGGTCGCCGACGGCGACCAGCACCCGGACGACCTCGACCTGATCGACGCCTTCTCCGAGCTCGGGGACGTTGACGGTGATCGCCATGGTCGCCTCCGTCCTCAAACCTTGAGCGGGTCGGGGGCGTCGCGGTCGACGCCGAGGTCGGTGATGGCGCCGTCGACGAGGGAGCGTTCGACGCGGCCGTCCCGGGCCAGGGCGTCGAGGGCGGCGACCACCAGGTGGGCGGCGTCGACCTCGAAGAACCGGCGCAGCGCGGCTCGGCTCTCCGAGCGGCCGAAGCCGTCGGTGCCGAGGGCGACCGGCGGTCGTGGGAACCACGCGCCGATGGACAACGGCAGCGCCTTGACATAGTCCGACGCGATCACACACACCCCATCGCTGCCATCGAGGCACTGGCGGATCCAGGGCGTGCGATGGTCCTCAGGTGGATGCAGGCGGTTGTGGCGGTCGCAGGCGACGCCGTCGAGGTACAGCTCCTTGAAGCTGGTCAGGCTCCAGACGTCGGTGGGCACCTGGTAGCGGCCCTCGAGGATCTCCTGGGCCTTGAGGGCCTCGTTGAGGATCGCGCCGCTGCCGAACAGGTGGGCGACGGCCCGGCCGCCGTCCGCCGCCGTGGGCCGGAAGCGATAGAGGCCGCGAAGGATCCCCTCGTCGGTGTCGGGGGGTTGCTCGGGCATCGGGTAGGGCTCGTTCTCCACCGTCACGTAGTAGAAGATGTCCTCCTGCTCGACATACATCCGGCGGATGCCGTCGCGGATGATGGTGGCGAGCTCGAAGGCGAAAGCCGGGTCGTAGGCCTTCAGGTTGGGCACCGGGTAGGCGAGCAGGTGGGAGTTGCCGTCCTGGTGCTGCAGCCCCTCGCCGTTGAGGGTCGTGCGGCCGGCGGTGCCGCCGATCAGGAAGCCGCGGCAGCGCATGTCGCCCGCCGCCCAGATGAGGTCGCCGATCCGCTGCAGCCCGAACATCGAGTAGAAGACGAAGAACGGGATGGTGTTGATGCCGTGGGTGGCGTGCGCCGTCCCGGCGGCGATGAAGGAGCACATCGAGCCCGCCTCGGTGATGCCCTCCTCGAGGAGCTGGCCGTCCTTGGCCTCGTGGTAGTACATCAGGGTGTTGGCGTCGACCGGCTCGTAGAGCTGCCCG
>CAZKKP010000317.1:0-5033 GCA_964553295.1 uncultured Thermoanaerobaculia bacterium
GAGCTGCGACGACCGCGGGCGGCGCCGCCCCGAGACCGCACCCTGCGCGCGGCCCTCGACAGCGGCGACCTGTCCGGCGCCCTGTCGGCCTTCATGGCGATGGCGGCGCCGGCGGCCCGTCTCGTCCCCGCCGCCGACATCCTCGAGCTCGGCGGCCGCCTCGAGACGGCGGGGCACCTGCGTGCCGCCCTCGCCGTCTACCAGCGCCTGGCGCACGAGCGCCCGAGCGACACCGTGGCCTCTGAGGCCCGCCTCGGCGCCGCTCGCGCCCTGCGCCGCCTCGGCCTCCGGGTCGAAGCCTACCAGCAGCTCGCGGGGGTGCTCGAGAGCGCGCCCCCCGCCGGCGTCCGCGAGCGCGCCCTCGAGCTGCTCGCCGACCTCCGCCGCGAGGGCGTCGTCCCACGGCGCTGGTGATCGCGCACCGAGGCCTCCCCCTCTCGGGTCGATGATCTCGAATCGAGGTACGACCCGAGTCTGCTGGAACGAGTCCCGCCGCGGTCTCCCCGGTCGGCGCGGGTGCTCCGGCGGTGCTGACCGTTCTGAGTGACGAACATACATGCATGTTCTCTCATCCACCTTGAGTGTTCTGCGAGGCTCACTGCGGTGGTATGCTCCGCCCGGTTGAAGCGGTTTGACGGGCAGTGGCCACGACGGGCGTCGTTCCAGTTTGAGATGACCGGGGTCAGTCACCACCGGGACGCACTATCGACCACGACTTCGCGTGCGAGGAGGAAGAGAGATGAGCAGGACCGCGATTGTTGCCTTGAGCCTGACCTGCGTGACCGGGCTGGCGCTGGCCGCCGACACTCCAACCCTGGTTGGCCCGGGTGGCACTCAGGGAGTGGTGCCGGAGCCGGAGTTCGCCGTGCTCTGGGACCAGCCAGTCTCGGCGACCAACACCAACGCCTACGCCAACCAGGAGTTCGGGGACTTCCCCACCTACAGTTGCTGGGTCGCCGACGACTTCGTCGTGCCGGCCCCGGGCTGGACGATCGATTCGATTTTCGTCCCCAACGGTAGCTGGAACCCGGGCTCGGCCATGTCCTGCGCCAGCATGCTCCACTTCGAGATCTGGGCTGACAACGGCGGCATTCCCGACGGCTACCCGGGAAGCGGCGCCCCGGTGTGGTCGCTGGCCGTGCCGCCCACCGACCCGCAAATCGCCATCACCACCGGCTCCGGCGGCCTCGCGACCAACGTCTTCGCCACGCTCACGGTGCCGGGGATTCTCGCGCCGGGCACCTACTGGTTCGTGTTCTACGCCACGGCGGACTACGCCACCTGCGGCCAGTATGGCCGTCAGGCGTCAGATACCGCCAACGGACTCACCGCCCACTGGATCAACCCGAGTGGCGCTTTCGGCAACGGCACTGCCTGGCAGCCGTGGACCGTTCTCGGGATGGCCAACCAGGACTCCGCGTTCCGCCTCGAGGGGGCCGTTGTCCCGGTGGAGCTGCAGTTGTTCACCGCCGACTGATCTCGCTCACACCTGACCGGACCGCGCCCGGTCCGGCGCCGCGCGGGGAACGGGTCGGCCGTTTCCCGCTGCTTTGCGGGCCACTTCTGCGCGTTCATGGCGGCGCCACCGCCCCTGGCTCCTCTCGTGGCGTCCGTCGCGATCATGGCACCGGCCGGCTCCGGATCGACGGGGCGCCAGGCGGGGTCAGCACCAAGTGGCCATGACTGCGACGCTGCCGGTGGAGGTCTCCTGGCACTTCGACTCGGCCGGTCGTCAGGGCACTGCGGCCGACCATGCACCGGTGCTCCCGGACTCGAAGCCGTCGCTGAAGATCGTCCCCGGGATGATCTGGACGAAGGGGCTCTGGCTGGAGTCGGCCCGATGGATGCCGTCGGTGACGACCACCTTGAAGGTGTAGAACCCGGGCGCCAGGACGCTGGTGTCGAGGTCGACGAAGGGTACGGACAGGGGGCCGGTGAGGGGCTCCCAGGTCTGCCCTCCGGTGCCCGACAGCATCAGGTAGTAGTAGAGCTCGTCGTTGTCCGGGTCGTCGCCCGTCCAGTCGAGGGGCAGGATGTCGCCCTGCTCGAGCACGAGACCGGGGGGCAGCGCAGCGAGGGCGACCGTCGGCGGGTTCGGGCTGACCTGCCGGCTGGCGAGCAGTGACTGGGTGTCCCAGCGCCAGAGCTGGATCTCGCCCGTGTCGGCGGGCCAGGGCACGGTGAAGCCGAAGAAGGTCACCGGCGGCACGATCGGCATGTCCGAGGCGCCGAAGTGCACGGGCAGCGAGACGACCTGCAGGGCGACCCCGTTGAAGTCGTAGAAGACCAGGCCGTAGATTCCCTCGATGTCGTCCTGGATCCGGTCCGGGACGCCGCTCGGGATCCGGAACCACGGCCCGAAGGCGGCGTTGTCGGCGGCGTCTATCAGCCCGGAGACGTAGAGCAGCTCGGGATCGGGGTGGGCGGCGAGCTGGTGCACGAGGTGCTCCCAGTCCTCCTTGTCGATCCTCCTCCCCCGGTTGCCCCAGTGCAGGTGCTGGCTGAAGCCGCTGCCGCCGCCCATCATGCAGTGGCTGCCGCACTGCTCGGCGCCGGTGAGAGCGGCGATCCGCGGGTCCTCGCCACCCTGGGCGAGCCAGAAACCGGTGGCGGGGTTGCCCCGGGCACGGAAGGGATCCGACGACTTGTACTCGTCGAGGCCGCCGGTGGCGCCGCAGACGATCGAGTCCATGTCCCCGGGCAGGTCGAGGCCGCACCAGACCTCGTCCTTGAGCTTGCGGTCGACGCTCATGCCAAAGGTGTGGCCGACCTCGTGGGCAGGCACCTTGAGGTTGGGACCGGACTCGCCGGTGTCGTCGTCCTGGTTGATCGGCAGGAAGATCACCGCGTGTGGCGCGAACTCGCCGAGGGACAGGCCGCCGATCGACGACCACCAGCCGTAGGACAGCCGGTCGAAGAAGCCGGGATCGGGCAGCACCCCCATCAGGCGGTCATAGCCGGCCAGCACCGCCATGTCGTTGAACTCCCACACCATGACGAAAGGGATCACGGCGTCCAGCGGGATGCCGATCGGCGCCAGCACGGTGGCGACGATGTCGAGCAGGGCGTTGTTGATGGGCGCCAGCATACCCCCGAGGCAGCGGCCGGATGACACGGCGGCCACCGGGAAGGTGCCGTGGATGTAGCCGGTGCCGAGGGCATCGAGGTCGTCGACCCAGCGGTCCCGCGCCATGCTGGAGGTCTCGATCAGCCGTCCGACCTTGCACCACTTGAGGTCGAGGTTGCGGGTCTTGACGATCTTCCACTCCATCTCCGGGGCGAAGTCGTTGACCGCCCGGCAGTCGCCCGGCGGGTACTGGCCCCGTATCAGGCCGTCCGGGTCGAGGGTGACGTTGACCCAGAGCGAGTGCGGGCCGCCGGTCGCGGGCGGATCGGGCACCGTAGGTGCCGACGTTGTCGCCGCTGGTCGCGTCACCGGTCGAGGAGAGCACCCCCTGGGCCTGGCCGTAGACGTCTCCGGAGACCGTCATCTGGCAACGGTCGAAGGTGAGCTCGATGCCCCGGGCCGGGTCGGGCGCCGGGTTGATGTCGATGTGGTCGGGTGGGTCGCCGAAGGAATCGGGATCCCACAGGTCGATCTTGATCGACACCATGCGACCGGCCGCCCGGTGCACGAACTGGCCGGAGGCGCCCCAGTGGGGGGTGTCGTCGTTGGGGATCTGAACCAGGTCGTAGTGCACCCCGTCGATCTCGATGTCTCCCTCGACGTCGGCCTCGTCGATGATGAAGCCGAAGTCGTCGTCGATCCCCGGATCGACCTCGGCTGACAGGATCGACAGCACGATGCGCTCGTCCGGCGGGGCGCCGGGGGTTGTCGTCTCCGGGCACGGCGCGAACTCGCGCACCCAGACCTCGAGGGAGTCGCCGACGTCGCCGTCCCACCACACGATCAGGGTGAAGGGCACGCCCGCGGCGAGCTGGTAGGGGATCACCACCTCGGCGTCACCGGGGCCGAGGCGCAGGGCGCCGGTGTCGTCGGGGCAGGCGACGCCGCCCGGGCAGCTCGTTGTGACCGTTGCCTGGTCGCCGACGACCACCAGCTCGGTGGCTGACACGGTCTCGTCGATCTCGGCGTTGGTCAGCTGCCAGCCGCGGTCGAGGAGATCCTGGGTGGTGCCGCCGAAGCGCTCGATGACGTGCAGGCCGGGGTTGGGGATGCTGAGGTCGAAGCCCGGCGTGAGCACCCTGGGGTGGTCGCCGCCGGCGCTGCGGTGGCAGGTGTCGGAGGGGAAGAATCGGGTCGGGTCGGTGAGCATCCAGCGCTCGGCGATGACGATGTTGTCGATCCGCACGTCGTCGGACGAGGAGAAGGAGAGGTAGATCTTGCCTCCCGGCGGGGCGACGAAGCTCACCTCCATGGCGCCGAGATTGAGGATCGAAGGGTCGGAGGAGACCAGACCGGGTCGTCCCTCCTCGATGGTCGGCCCGGCCGGGCACCACGATCCGCCCGGCGCCGGCCGGGACATCCTGACGTGCGCCGGGCCGGCGGACGCGAGGCCGGCGCCCAGCATCAGCGACAGGGGGACGAAGAGCCAGTATCGGGCTCGAGCACTCGAGCGCTCGCAGGTCGGTCCCTGTGTCACGGTAACCCGCGGATGACGACGGGCGAAGCAGTCGAACCGTTCGCCGACCTTTTATAGAGACTGAATCTCTGATCAAGTGTTAGTGCTTGCAGGCTGGTCTGTCAAGCTGGAGCATGCTGATCGTCTCTGAGAGATCGTCTCAGGTGATACACATCACCGGACCGGTGCCGGCATGGCGTCGGCAGCGGCAGTATCAGCCCCAGCCCCAGCCTGAGTACTCCTCTCCACAAGTACGGTGACGCACCGAGGGCGCCGATGCGCCCGCCTGCCGGTGCTTCGCGACCGAGGCGTACCCTTGCCGTAGGTCGAGGAAACGAAGCGCCGGCAGGCGGGATCGAGCGGCGTCCGAAATCCATCGTACCTGTGGCGAGGGGTACTCAGGAGGCGGCGACCCCTGCCCCTGCCCCTGCCGCTGCCCCTGCCGCTGCC
>CAZKKP010000318.1:0-895 GCA_964553295.1 uncultured Thermoanaerobaculia bacterium
CTGCCGCCGCCGGTTGTCACGAACAACCCCAGCCACCGCCAGCAGCCACAGCACCGCCGCCCAGGCACCCGCCAACCGCACCCTTCGCCACCCACCTCCCCTGCCACCAGCCACCGCCCACTGTCACCGCCCACTGTCACTGCCCACTGTCACTGCCAACTGTCACTGCCCACTGTCACTGAACCCCCACCCGGCTGGCAACGGACAACGGACAACGGACAACGGGCAACCGGCGGCGGGCGGCGGGGATCGGGCCAGATCGCTGTCGCGGTGTCAAGCCCTCCGTCCTGCCGGCAGCAGTGCTGGTGGTTCCCGAGCCTGGATCAGGGCACAGGGCTCAGGGCTGAGGGCTCAGGGACCCGAGTCCGTGCCCGACACCCCGACCCACGAAACCTCCGCACCGCGGGCACTGCCCGTGACGTCATCACTCCGGTCGCCGCGCCCGACCCCCGGCTCCCGATCCCTGCCGCCCCATCCCGGATCCTCTCGCGCCTTCCCGGATCGACGATGCCGACTCGAAGCCGACTCGAATCAACCGCGTGTGCCGGCGGATGCCGGCACCACAATGCGCCTGCCCCACAAGGAGCCGGTCACGGGCCTCGACTCGAATCGGATTCGAGCTCGGGCTCGAGAGCGGCGGCGGTCAGCCGCCGCGGCGCAGCGGGACGAGCAGCCCGACGACCATCAGCGCCAACCACAGCGGCAGCGGGCCGCCGAAGGCGGCGAGAATGGCCCCTGCCACCAGGCAGAAACCGCCGAACAGCGTCGCCCGGATTCCCGACAGCGGCGGATCCGGCCGGCGCCGGGTCTGCTGCTCGAGGATGCGCAGGCTCTCGGAGATCAGCAGCGGGATCCTGGTCACCGCCTCGAGCAGCTCCGGCGCGCCGCGCAGGCC
>CAZKKP010000318.1:905-4336 GCA_964553295.1 uncultured Thermoanaerobaculia bacterium
GAGCAGCCGCGTCGGCGAGAACTGCCGGCGGAAGATCCGCCCGACGTGGCGCTCGGACACCTCGGCGACGTTGAACTTCGGGTCCAACAGGTAGCCGACGCCCTCGTAGGTCACCAGCGCCTTGACCATGAGCACCATCTCAACCGGGAAGTACAGCCCGAAGCGGGCGCCCAGCCTCATCGACTCGAGGATCAGCAGTGCGAGGGAGAAGTCCTCGAAGGTGGCGCTCCGCCGCCACCGCCGGCACACCTCCTTGACCGCCCGCCGAAAGCCCATGATGTCGCTGCGGGCATCCCCCTGGGCGACTGCCGAGATGTGCCGTGCAGCGCCCTCGAAGTCCTCCATCACCATGCAATAGAACAGGTACAGCAGGTTGTGGCGGAGCTCGGCGTCGAGCCGGCCGACCATGCCGAGGTCGATGAACCCGACCTTTGGCCCGGGCAGGATCATCAGGTTGCCGGGGTGCAGGTCGGCGTGGAAGAAGCCGTCCTCGTAAAGCATCCGGAGGATCGCCGCGGCGCCGACGTCGATCAGCTGACGTCGCTCGTCCTGGCTGAGGTCCGCCACAGCGGTGGTGTCGGGCTGGCGGCCCTCGAGGTACTCCATGCAGAGCACGCGGGTCCCCGAGTACTCGCGGTAGATCCTCGGGAAGACGACCTCGGGCATGTCGCGGAAGTTCGCCGCGAAGGTCTCGGCGTTCTCGGCCTCCCGGGCCATCTCGATCTCGCGCAGGGTGTAGGTGCAGAACTCGTCGATGATGCGCCGCGGCTGGTACCTCTGGAAAAACAGCTGCAGCCCGCGGCCGACCAGTCGCAGCAGCGTCGCGTCGCGGTACAGCAGCTCGTAGATGCCGGGCTTGACCACCTTGAGAATGACCCGCTCGCCGTCGTGGGTCTGCGCCAGGTGGCTCTGGGCAATCGACGCCGAGCCCAGGGGCGTCTCCTCGACCGACAGGAACATCTCCTCGAGCGACCGGCTGAGGTCACGCTCGACGATCTCCCGGATCGCCTCAAAGGGTACCGCCGGGAGCTGACTGAACAGGTTGCGCAGCTCCAGGGTCACCGACTCGGGCAGGATGTCGAGACGCAGGCTGAGGATCTGGCCGAGCTTGACGTAGGTCGGGCCGAGGATCTCGAGGCGGCGCCTGATCTGCACCGGAAACGGCTGGTGGGCGATCTCCGGGTCGACCAGCACCCCGAGGACCCGAGCGAGGAGCGACTGCAGCAGGAAGAGCGGGCCGCGGCGGCCGCGCCGGCGGCCGTCCTCGGTGACCCAGACCAGGCCGCCGACGAGCAGCAGCACGACCTGGCGCAGCGTCCTGCGGCCGCGGCGGGTGAGGCTGGGAACCGTGAGCACCTTGCGCCGGGCCGCCCGGCTCGTGGGCGGCATCGGAAACCGCTGCCGCGACCCGGCCGGCTCGGCGCGATCGGGCTCGCCGGCTGCCATCAGCGGCCGCCGCCTCGATCGTTCACCGGTTGCGGCCGTACTTCTCGTGGCTCGAGACCCAGTCCAGCGAGGAGATCGCCGCTCCGAGCGAGATCTCGCCGGCGAGGGCGACCGCGGCCACGATCTCGGCGAGCTTCTTGACCTTGCCCTTGCCCGAGCAGCCGAGCAGCTCGAGACACTCGCGCTGGGTCGCCAGGCCGGTGCCGCCGCCGAAGGTGGCCACGATCAGCGAGGGGATCGTCAGGGAGATGTACAGGTCTCGGTCTGGCGTCAGCTCGGTGTAGATGATCCCGGAGGACGACTCGGCGACGTTGGCGACGTCCTGTCCGGTGGCGATGAACATCGCCGTGATGCCGTTCGGCGAGTGGGCGCCGTTGTTGTTCGCCCCCGAGATGATCGCCCCGACGTTGGACACCGAGGAGTGGTAGTGCAGGCTCTCCGGCTCCACCCGCATGTGCTGCACCAACACCTCGCGGGGAATCACGGCCTCGGCTGTGACCCGCTTGCCGCGGGTCCGCATGACGTTGATCTGGGAGTGCTTCTTGTCGGTGGCGAGGTTCGACTCGAGGTAGAAAGAGCGCACCGGGATATCGACGTGGTCGAGCATCCACGAGCAGGCGGCGAAGGTCGCGCGGCCGACCATGTTCTGGCCGGCGGCGTCGCCGGTCGAGTAGTTGAACCGCAGGTAGGTGAACTTGTTCGACAGGAACATGTCGATGTCGAGGAGCTTGGCGACGCTCGAGGTCGCCTCGGCAGCCTGGCGGATGCCGTCGAGGTTGGCGTTCACCCAGTCGCGGAAGGCCCGTGCCTCGCGCGCCGAGTCGAAGATGAACACCGGCGCCCGCTGCATGCGGTCGTCCTGCACCGTGGTGGTCACTCCGCCGGCCAGGTTGAGCACCTTGATGCCACGGTTGTAGGAGGCGACCAGGGTGCCCTCGGTGGTGGCCAGGGGCACCAGGAACTCGCCTACGGCGTGCTCGCCGTTGACCCTTACCGGCCCGGCAAGGCCGATCGGCACCTGGGCGACGCCGATGAAGTTCTCGATGTTGCCCTGGGTGATGCGCGGGTCGAAGGAGTTGGCCACCACGTGGCGCAGCTCGACGCCGCTCAGTGCGCGGGCGAACTCCTGGCGCTTGCGGATGATCTCCTTGCTGTAGTTGTCCTCCTTGTCATAGGGCACCGCGACCCGCTGCTCCCTGGCCTCGCGGATCGCGTCCTTGACCGAGAAGGACAGCCTGCCGAAGGGAGTGGTCTCGAAGCTCAGGGACAGAGTGTGCGAGCCGAGCTCAAGCTCGTCGGCGGTGACCACGAGGGTGACGTGCTTGCCCAGTGGAAAGGCAACCGGCGCCGAAGAGCTGATCTGGGTCGCCGCACGGACGTCACTGTCGCCGGTGTCGAGCCGGACGACCTCCAGGGCGACCGGTCGGTCGTCGATCCGGACCTCCCGGATGCCGGTGAGAATGGCATCGCTGAGCCGGTTCTTGAGCCCGAAACGGACCCCGTCGAGAGAGTTCTCCAGGCTGCCGAAGGTGTAGAGCTGCTTGAGGATCAGGGACGGAATCTTCACGGTCGCCCTCCGGGTGGCTGAGAAGAGTCGGGCACAGTGCTCGAACCGGCGAGGTTCCCGCAGATTGTAGCACCGGCTCAACCACGCAGCCGTCCGACGAGCTCGCGCAGGCACGACTGGACCTCGTCGCGGAACCAGACATCGAGCAGCGCGTCGGTGTCCCGTGGACGCCAGTGCTCGACCAGCTCGACGAGGTCGGCCCGGCTCACCGCACGAGTGTCGGCGAAGGCCCGGGGCGGCAGCTCGAGGCAGCGGCCGAGCCATGCCGCGGCCCGAGCCTCCACCTCCCCGGGAGGCGCCAGCTCGTCCACCAGCCCGATGGTGAGGGCGTCGCGCGGCGGGTACATGGCGCCGCTGACGCACATGGTCTCGGCGCGACGCGGCCCGACGACCCGCGCCGCCAGGGCGGCCAGGGCGC
>CAZKKP010000318.1:4346-5030 GCA_964553295.1 uncultured Thermoanaerobaculia bacterium
CCACCGCCATCGGCGCCGAGGGGAAGGGGATGCCGATCCGCACCTCGTTGAGACCGACCGTGAACGGCCCGTCCGCCATCACCCGCCAGTCGCAGAGCATCGCCAGGACGAGGCCGCCCGCCGGGCAGTGGCCGTCAATCGCCGCGGCCACCGGCAGCGGCGACCGGGCGAGCGCCGCCATCGCCTCGAACAGCCGCCCGATGGCCGGCGCCAGGGCGGCTCGGTCCGGCGCCGCCTGAAGCTCGAGAACGTCGAGCCCGGCCGAGAACATGCCTGGCCGGCCGGCCAGGACGACCGCCCGGGCGCCGTCGAAACGTGCCCGCTCGAGCTGGGAGCACAGCCGACCGAGCAGCTCGCTGCCGAGGGCGTTGACCGGCGGCCGGGAGAGCCGCAGTGTGCGAATCGGGCCGTCGTCCGTCACCTGGATCATGGCCGACCTCCGCGGCGGGCGCACCGCCCGCCCGGCGGCCATCGTACCCCGACCGGGTCGCCGCGGCGTCCTCTCGAGAGGTCAGGTCCTGCCGCACGGCACGGCGCGGGCCTGCCCGCGAACCAACCGCAGCACGTTGAACCACAGAGGCACAGAGACACAGCGCGGGCCTGCCCGCAACCCAACAGCCGGTGTGTTCACCACAGAGGCACAGAGGCACAGCGCGGGCCAGCCGCAACCCAAACGCAAGGATG
>CAZKKP010000319.1:0-5030 GCA_964553295.1 uncultured Thermoanaerobaculia bacterium
CATGACCTCGAGCCGGTCGACGCGGACCTCGACCACCTCCTCCGGCCGCAACACAGCGGTCTCGAGCAGCTCCGGCGCCAGCCGCGCCGCCAGCGGCAGGGGCCAGACGCCGCGCAGCACCGGCAGCCCCTCGCTGGTGGTCATGGCTGCGGCAGCGGCCAGCATCGGTCCATCCGCGGCGACCAGCAGTGCGGCCGGGTGGACGCCCACGACCAGCGAAGCTCCCGTATCTCGGAAGCCGTCAAGCCACGAACGGTCGGGCGGCCCGACCAGGGCGACCAGGCGAAGGCCCGCCGCCCAGCGGTCGAGATCATCCGGGAGCGCGTCCGGAATCGCGGCGTGCCAGCCCCGGAAGCGGACGGCGTCGCAGGACGGCAGCGCCCGCAGCCGGCTCGCCGTCCGCGCCCCGAGCGTCGCCTGCTCGACGGGACGCAGCAGCACCGCCCCGGACGGGTAGCGGTGGACGACCTCACCCTCGCAGCCGATCGCCGATGCCGACGGCGCGAGCAGGAGCCCGTCCGCCCCGTCGACGGGGCCCGCCGCCACGACCGCGACGAGGATCGTCGCGAACGCCCGTCCGGCGCGCGCCGCGGATGTGACCGGAGCTGATCTCGACAGATCCATCCCCGTCATCCTATCCGACTGCGCGCCGCGCCTGCGGGAGCGCCGTCACCACCCGCAAGGGCTTCACTGCCCGAGCCCGAGGCCGCGGGCCTCCGATCACCCAGGGGGCAGGGATCAGGCGGCGGGGATCGGGGGTCAGGGGCCTGTCCGATCTCGCCACACGCGACCGCCGCGAGTCGGCGCCGGCGGTGAGGGAATTGGCGGCGGGGGGGTCTGGCGGGCCACCACGAGCAGGCTGCGGTCGTCGTCGGCCGGCCGGTCCTCGGCGAATCTCTCGACCTCGCCGAGCAGCCGCTGGTGGACCGCGACGGCGCCGCCGCCGACCGCCACCGCGGCCCGGACCCGGTCGAAGCCGAAGCATCGTCCGGCGCCGTCGAGAGCCTCGGGGATGCCGTCGGTGACGATCGCCAGCAGGTCGCCGTGGTCCAGCTCGAGGCGCCCGACGAAGGGCTCGACGCGCTCCCGAATGCCGAGGGGCAGGCTGCCCCGGCCGATCTCCGCGACCTCGCCGGAGCAGCGGCGGAGGAGCGGGAAGGGGTGGCCGGCAAGGGCCAGCTCGAGGCGGCCGGAGGCCGGCTCGAGCAGCCCGTAGAACAGCGTCATGAAGGCGTGCCGGTCGCCGGTGCGCAGCAGGGCGCGGTTGACCAGCTCGGCCACCGCGCGGGGGCTCGGGTCGAGGTCGATGGCGAGCTTGAGGGTGGAGCCGGCGATCGCCATCAACAGCCCGGCCGCGATGCCGTGGCCGCTGGCGTCGCCGACCACGATCGCCAGGCGGCCGTCGACGAGCGGGATCACGTCGTAGAAGTCGCCGCCGATGGTGTTGGCGGTCCTCGAGGAGAAGGCGAAGTCCCAGCCCGGCGTCGGCGGCGGCCGGGTCGGCAGCATGGCACGTTGCAGGGCGCGCGCCACCTCGAGCTCGTCGCGCACCACCACCCGGTCGGCGAGCTCCAGGCCGAGCAGCAGCGCCAGGCCGGCGATCGAGATCCCGAGGAGCAGGTTGGAGTTGGAGGCGTCCAGGCGGTCGCTGCCAGCGACCAGGCCGACCAGGGCGAGCACGAGGCAGAGCACGAACAGGGTGCGGCGTGCCGGGCTGAGCTTGGCCGACATGCCGAGGAAGAGCATGCGCGCGCGGAACCACCAGCGGGCGAGGCGACCCTGGGGCTCCGGCGCGGCATGCTCTCGGGTGAGGACGCCATAAGCTCGCGTCATGTCCGAGCGGATCAGACGCCGGAAATCGTCCGCCCCGAGCCGCCGCCCCGACTCGCGGAGCGCCGCCCAGAACTCGTCGGTCGGGCTCGAGCCTGTCATACCGTCCGCACCGAGGGTACTACGCACGTCGGCCGGCGAGGTTCGGGGGTGCTGCTCTCCTGAGGGGTCGTGGCGGGACCGGGACGGCGTCGGGGTCTTCCCGGGATGACGAGGCGACGTCCGCGTGTTCCCTGGGACATGACAGCTACCTCTCAGCGCATCGGGCTTGCAGACGTGGAACGCCTGCTCGGCTTCTGGTTCGGCGAGGACGGGGGCGACGACGCGGCGGTCGCGGCGCGACAGGCGGCGCTGTGGTGGGGCAAGAACCCTGACACCGACCTCGAGGTCGAGGCCGCCTTCGGCGACGTCGCCAGCCGCGCCGCGGCCGGCACGCTGGACCACTGGACCGGTTTTCCACGCGGCCGACTGGCTCTGATCCTCGCCCTCGACCAGCTGCCCAGGGTGATCCACCGCGGCGCCCCGGCCGCCTTCGCCGGCGACGAGGCGGCGCTGCGGGTCGCCGAGCGCGGCCTCGCCTCCGGGGTCGACCGGCTGCTGCAACCGATCGAGCGGGTCTTCTTCTACTTGCCTTTCGAGCACTCCGAGTCCCTCGCCGACCAGGAGCGGAGCGTCGAGCTGTTCCGGGCGCTGGCCGCCTCGGTGCCGCCCCAGTGGCGCGAGACCTTCGACGGCTTCCTCGACTACGCCGTCCGGCACCACGACGTGATCGCCCGTTTCGGCCGCTTCCCGCACCGCAACCAGGTCCTCGGGCGTCCCTCGACCGCCGCCGAGCTGGTCTTCCTGGCCGAGCCCGGCTCGTCGTTCTGAGCTCGCGTCGCGACTGGCGCCCAGCGGTGGTAGAATCAGCGTCACGACACGATCGGCAGTGTTTCGACGACCGGGCGGCGACCCGTGAGCGGGGCTCGCCCTCGACACACCGGCGATTCCGGCGCCGTGATCAAAAGGGGATGACGATGCAAGCTCGCTGCGGGTGGACAGTCATGGTGGTGACGGCGATGGCCCTTGGCCTGGCGGGATGCGCCACGATACCACCTACGCTCCAGTTCGAGCAGGGGACGATCGACCAGGCCACCGTGGCGCCGAAGGTGGACGAGTTCGTGATCGTGGTCGACGGCTCCCTGTCCATGGCGGACCGATCCCGGCGTCAGCCCAAGGTCGAGATCGCCTCGGAGCTGGCCGGGGCGATGGCCGCCACTGCGCCGGCCCTCGCCTACCGCGGCGGCCTGCGGACCTTCGGTCAGGGCCCGTGCCTGCCCGACGAGCCGACCTCCCTCGAGTACGGCCTCGACCGCTTCTTCCCGGAGCAGGCGGCCGCCGCGGCCGGCCGCATCCGCTGCAGCGGCGGCTCGAGCCCTCTCGACGCCGCCCTGCAGGCTGTCGGCCGTGACCTTTCGCCGGACGTCCCCCGGGCGGCGGTCGTCATCCTCTCCGACGGGCTCCACATGGGACGGAGCGAGGTCGAGGCGGCGCGGTCCCTCAAGGCGACCTTCGGCGACCGCATCTGTCTGTACCCGGTGCAGGTCGGCGAGGCTGACGCCGGCCGCAAGCTGCTCGCCGAGATCGCCCGGGTCGGCGGCTGTGGAGGCGTGACCCGGGCCGCTGCCCTGGCCGACCCGGAGACGCTCGCGGGCTTTGTCTTCGACGTTTTGCTCGAGGCGGACTCCGACGGCGACGGCGTGCCGGACCGGCTCGACCGTTGCCCGGGAACTCCCCGCGGAACTCCGGTGGACGCCGACGGCTGTCCGCTCGACTCCGACGGCGACGGCGTGCCCGATCACCTCGACCGCTGTCCGGACACCCCGCGCGGCGTGCTCGTCGACCAGCGCGGCTGCCCGCTGGACTCCGACGGCGACGGCGTGCCCGACGGCCTCGACCGCTGCCCGGGCACCCCGCCGGGAGTGGTGGTCGACGAGCACGGCTGCCCCCTCGCCTCCGACTCCGACGGCGACGGCGTTCCGGACCACCTGGACCGCTGTCCGGGAACCCCCCGCGGAACGCCGGTGGACGACACCGGTTGTCCGATCACGGGCGTGGCGGTGGCCGACGGCGAGTGGCACGTGGCCGGCGACGTCCTGTTCGACTTCGACCGGGCCGAGATCCGCCCCGACGCTGCGGCGACCCTGGACGGCATCGCCGGGCACCTGAAGCGAAACCCCGACCTGCGGCTGGTCATCGAGGGGCACACCGACGACGTCGGTGACGAGGGTTACAACCTGGACCTCGGCCTGCGCCGTGCCGAGGCCGCCAAGGCGGCGCTGGTGGATCGCGGCGTTGCAGCGGAGCGACTGTGGCCGGCCACCCGGGGACAGGCGCAGCCGGTGGCGCCCAACGACACGCCCGAGAACCGGGCGCGCAATCGCCGGGTGGAGTTCATCCCGCAGCGCTGAGCACCGACCACGACCCCTGCTACGCTATGCCGGTGACCGAGACGACGACCACGACCTGCGAGCTGTGCGGCGACACCGGCTGGACGCTGGTCGAGCGCGACGGCGTCGAGACGGCGGTGCGCTGCGGCTGCGCCGACCGCCGGCGTCGGCAGCGGCTGCTCGAGCAGGCCGGCATCCCGGCACGCTACCGGCACTGCACCCTCGACGGCTTCGAGGCGTGGAACCCCGACGACCCGACCCTGGCCAAGGCGCGGCGGGCGGTGCAGGAGTTCGTCGACCTCTTCCCGGCGGTGGACAAGGGGCTGCTCCTGATGGGGCCCGTGGGCACCGGCAAGACCCACCTCGCGGTGGCCGCGCTGAACGCCGTCCTCAAGGACAAGGCGCCGGTGGTGCGCGGCCGTTTCGCGGACTTCACCTCGCTGGTGCTCGAGATCCAGATGACTTTCGACGGCTCGGGTTCGAGCCGCGAGCTGCTGGCGCCGCTGATCGCGACCGACCTGCTGGTGCTCGACGAGCTCGGCGCCGGCAAGACCTCGCCCTGGGTGATGGACCTCCTCTACTACCTGGTCAACTCGCGCTACGTCGCCGGCAGGGTGACGATCTTCACCACCAACTACTCCGACTTCCCCAAGAAGGCCGGCGAGGAGTCCCTCACCGACCGGGTCTCGGCCCGGATCCGGTCCCGGCTGTATGAGATGTGCGACCGGCTCGAGCTGCGGGGGCTCGACTACCGTCGCGAGCGCCTCGGCG
>CAZKKP010000320.1:0-5009 GCA_964553295.1 uncultured Thermoanaerobaculia bacterium
ATCACAAGCCGCGCGTTCTCGACCACATCCCTTCGCACGACCGTGCCGGATCCGCGCCGCCCCTCTGTGCCTCTGTGCCTCTGTGGTTCATCTTCATGCGCCTGGGTTGCGGGCAGGTCCCGCGCTGTGCCCCCGTGGTGAGTACGACGACTGCTGGTTCGGGGGCAGGCCCCCGTCAGGTCACGAGCTCCGCCTTCCCTGAATGCAAGACGCCCGGGCCGGGGCCCGGGCGTCGGTTTGACGTGCTGGTTGTGAGAGGGGTCTACTCGAGGACGACGAGGTTCACCCGGCGGTTCTGCGCGCGGCCGTCACGGGTGCCGTTGTCGGCGATCGGCTTGAACTCGCCGTAAGAAATCACGCTCATGCGGTGCAGGGGGAAGCCTTGATCTGTGGCCAGGTACCGCATGACCCTGTTGGCCCGGGCGTAGCCCAGCTGGAGGTTGTACTCCTCCGAGCCGATGCTGTCGGTGTGACCCTGGATCTCGATGAAGACATTCCTGTTTTCGGCCTTAACCTTGGCAGCGAAGGCGTCGAGGGCGGCCTTGGCCTCGGGGGACAGCTCGGACTTGTCGAAGCCGAACCTGACGTCGCTGTCGGAGAGGGTCACCTCGTAGATGAACCTGCCCTTGGCCAGCTTGCCCGCCTCCTCGGCGCGACGGAGTGCGTCCTTGGCGGTGTCGGACAGCTCGGCGAGCTTCTTCTCGATCTCGGCGTCCTTGGTCTGGAGCTCGCCGATCGCCTTCTGGTTCTGCTCCACCGAGCCCTGAACCTCACCGATCTTGGCATTGCTCCGCGTCTCGCTCGCCGCGATCTCCTCGCGGACGAAGTCCTTGGTGGCGCAGCCGGTAAGGGAGACTCCCACAATCAGCAGCATCACCAACGTCGGGGACACAAACTTCCGCATTCTCCACCTCCTTGAGCTCTGACTTCACCTTCCAATGCGCTGCGCGCATCTACAGCAGGCAGTCTACCACACCAGGATCGCAGGACCGGAGCCGTGCTCCCGTCTAGTACAGGCAGGCCGGGTCGTCTGGAGAGACCTCGGCGGCGCACTCGACCACCCCCTCGGCGAGCCGCACGAGGACGGGGGTCTGCATGAACCAGTCGACCCCCGCCGGCATCTGGGCGGTGCGACACGCGGTGCACGGGAACGGCATGTCGACCGCCGGGAAGCCTGACCGCTCCGGCACCGCGACGGCGGTGGTCGGCAGCGGCGGCTCGACGGCGAAGTAGACCTCCATCAGCTCGTGGCAGTGCTCACAGTCCTTGCGGTAGAACAGGAGGTACTGGGCGCCGTCGTCCAGGTCGGCGGGCAGACCGGAGATCCAGCCGGCGATGTCGAGCGCGGCGAAGCTGTGGCCCACCCAGGCGCCGTAGTCGGGCATGTAGTAGCCCGACGAAGGCAACGGAGCTGCCGAGACCGTCAGGTCAACCGGCGTCGCGGCCGCGGCGGGCAGGGGCGGGTTGCGGCCGAAGGCGAGCGCGAATACCGCGATCGTCGCGAGCCCCGCGGCGATGGTCCGCCCGGTCGGCAGGGTGGCCGACATCGACAGGCTCTCGACCCCCCGGCCGAGCAACAGCACCGCCAGGAACAGCCCGAGGTCGAGGACCAGGGTGACCCCCGGATGGACCTGCACCGAGCCGAAGCAGCCGCAGCTCGAGGCGCCCATCAGGAGGTCGCCGGCGAGCACCGGCAGGAAGGCGCCGAGCATGACCAGGGAGACCGGCCTGGCGAGCCGCGGCAGCAGCCAGATGACCGCGACCACCGTCAGCTCGACGGCAATCGCGAAGCGCAGCACGAAAACCAGGTCGACGCCCAGCGGTCCGAGCCACCTCAGCAGCGCCACCGGCAGGCTCGACGGGCTCAGCTCGGCCAGCTTGGTCAGGGCGCCGGCGAGGAGCCACGCCGGAACCAGCACGAAGGTCACGACGAACGCGGCGGCCCGTCGCAGGCTGACCGCGCCGGTCGCCAGTGCGGTGCCGAGCTCGTCCTGGGTCGTCGCCATCACGCTCCTCCGATGTGCGGTCCGTCTCCCGCCACACAAGCCTGCAAAGCGTACCCGCCCGGCAGAGTATTCCGAGCACAGCCGGCTGGGAGATTGACAGGATTCTGACGGCGGCGAGCTCAGTCGCCCCAGCCGAGCTTGGCCCAGACCTCGGCCTCCACCTGCCCGGCCATCTCGACGGTCTCGACAAGGGTCCGCCGCGCCCGCGCGAGCAGCTCGGCCGCCTCCGGGTCACCCTCGATGGCCTGCAGGTTGATCCGCACGTTCATCGCCGCTCCCACCGCCGCCGCCCGCGCCATGGCGGCGCCCACCCCGGCGTCCGACGCCGACGCCGCCATGCCGAGCTCCACTGCCCGCCGACACAGCTCGACGATCCGTGGGCAGGCCTCGAGAACCTCCAGCGGCACCCGAGCTGCACCCAGGGTCGCGGCGCGCACGCGCTCGGCCTTGCCGCTGCCGGAGGATCGGTTGGCCTCCATCAGCGCCTCGAAGCTCCAGGTGTCCTCGTCGATCGCGTCGAGCAGCCGCTGCTTGAGCTCCTGGCCGCGCACCGCGATCTCCTCGAGCTGGTCTCGAGCCTCGGCGTGGGCGCCCTTGGGGTGGGCCAGGTTGGCGACCATCGCGGCGAGGGCCGCGCCCAGGGCTCCGCCGAGGGCCGCCACCGAGCCGCCACCCGGCGCCGCCGAGTCCCGTGAGGTCTCGTCGGCAAACCCCTCCAAGGTCAGCGCGGCCAGCGGACGCGGCCGCGCGAGCATCTCCTCGATGATCTTCTCCTTCGGGTCGAAGGGCGCCACGTCGTCCAGCCCGAGGGACCGGATCGCGGTGTGGACCAGGTCCGCCTCCGGCACTCCAGCTGATCGCTCCATGCGCTTGAGGTAGTGGCGACCCGCCTCGAGCATGCACCTCTTCGGCACCAGGCCGACCAGCTCCGAGCCGGTCACCCGCATACCGCGCCGGCGGGCGCTCTCCTCGCAGGCGTCGAAGGCGGCGTGCAGCGGCGTCACCTCCAGGTCGACGAGGTTCATCGAGACCTGGGCGCAGCCGTACTCCGGAATGTACCAGCCGACCCCGCGCACCGCCTTGAGCATGCCGGGCTGCTCAACCTCGCGACCATCCGGGCCCTTGACGGTACGTCCCTTCTCACGGACGTCGAAGGCAACCCGGTTGGCCCAGCGCTTGTCGGCAACGTTGAGGTCGACGTTGTAGGCGACGAGGAAGGCGCGCGCCCCGGTCACCATCGCGCCGAAGGACGGCACGAGCTCGGCGGGACCGAAGTCGGGCTCGAACTCGGCCGTCTTCAGCTTCTCCGCCAGGGCCTCGTACTCGCCCTTGCGGATCGCCGCGAGCGAGCGCCGCTCGGGTCGGGTGGCCGCGTGCTCATACAGGTACACCGGCACCCGGAGCTCGCGTCCCACCCGGTCGCCGAGCCGCCGGGCAAGCTCGACGCAGTCGTCCATGGTGACGCCGGCCACCGGCACGAAGGGGCAGACGTCGGTGGCGCCCTGACGGGCGTGCGCCCCCTGGTGCTGGCGCATGTCGATCAGCTCGAAGGACGCCTTGACGAGCTGGAAAGCCCCCTCGAGAACCGCTTCCGGCTCACCGACGAAGGTGATCACGGTGCGGTTGGTCTCCTGCCCCGGGTCGACGTCGAGCAGCTTCACCCCCGGCACCTCGGCGGCGTGGGCGATGGCGTTGTAAACCTCCGGCCGACGGCCCTCGGAGATGTTCGGCACACACTCGACGATCCTCATCGGCGACCTCCCTCCCGAGTCGGAAATCCTACGCGCTCCCCCACCCCGAGGCAAGAAAGCCCGAGACTGCACCCGGAGCACGGCGAGGCTCAGCGCAGCGCGGCGAGGTCCGCCTGGACCATCATGCGGACGAGCTCGGCGAAGCCGACCTTCGGCGCCCAGCCGAGCTCGCGCCGGGCCTTCGAGGGATCGGCGAGGAGCAGGTCGACCTCGGCGGGGCGGAAGTAGCGCGGGTCGACCCGCACCCTCACCGCGCCGGTGGCTCGGTCGCGGCCGACCTCTTCGACGCCCGCGCCGGTCCACTCAAGCCCGACGTCGACCTCGGCGAAGGCGCGGTCGCACAGCTCCCGAACCGAGTGGGTCTCGCCGGCGCCGATGACGAAGTCGTCGGGGACGTCGACCTGCAGCATCCGCCACATCGCCTCGACGTAGTCGCCGGCGAAGCCCCAGTCGCGGCAGGCGTCGAGGTTGCCCAGGGCGACCGTCTCGCGCAGGCCGCGGGCGATCTCGGCCACCGCCCGGGTCACCTTTCGGGTGACGAAGTTCTCACCCCGCCGCGGCGACTCGTGGTTGAACAGAATGCCGTTGGCGGCGAACATCCCGTAGGCCTCGCGGAAGTTCACCGTGGCCCAGAAGGCGTAGAGCTTGGCCACCGCATAGGGGGACCGCGGGTGGAAGGGGGTCGTCTCACTCTGTGGCGACTCCGCGATCTTGCCGTAGAGCTCGGAGGTCGAGGCCTGGTAGAAGCGGGCGGCGGGCGCGACCGTGCGCACCGCCTCGAGCATCCGCACGGTCCCCAGCCCGCTGACGTCGCCGGTGTAGGACGGCATCTGGAAGGAGATCCCGACGTGCGACTGGGCCGCGAGGTTGTACACCTCGTCCGGCCGTGCCCGGGCGACGACCGCGGTCAACGACTCGGCGTCGGCGAGGTCGCCGTAGTGCAGCGTGAAGCGCTCGCGAGTGGCCGGGTCGGCCCGCAGGTGGTCGACCCGCTGCCGGTTGAAGGTGGAGGCACGGCGGACGAGGCCGTGCACGCGGTATCCCCTGGCCAGGAGAAGCTCCGCGAGGTAAGAGCCATCCTGGCCGGTGACGCCGGTGATCAGTGCGGACTTCGTCATGGGCCCGGAGGATAGCCGATTGCGGTGCGGCTGTCAGCCGTGGCCAAGGGGGTCGGGGGCCGCGCCCCGCGGCCTGCCGCCTGATCCTGGATTCCGCGCGCGGTCCGGGAACGAGATCCGGGATCGGGCGGCGG
>CAZKKP010000321.1:0-3201 GCA_964553295.1 uncultured Thermoanaerobaculia bacterium
GCCGCAGCTCGACCTCGGCGAGCACCTGCTCGACCGCCCGCTGAGCCGCCGGCGCCTCGACCCCGGGGGCGATCCGCGCTGTCACCCGGGCAACCCGGCGCTGGTCGCGGCGGAAGATCTCCCGCGCCCCCTCGGCGGGGGCGAGGCGGGCCACGTCGCCGACCGTCAGCCGGCGGCCGTCGGCGCTGGTGAAGGGCATCCGCAGCAGCTCGTCGCGGCCGACCCGGTCGAGGCGGAGCACGACGTCGCGCTCCTCGTCGCCCATCACCAGCACCGTCGCCAGGCGGCCGTCGAGACCGGCCTCGAGCACCGCCGCGAGATGCTCGAGGTCGACCCCGAGACCGTCGGCGGCGACTCGGTCGAGCACCACCCGGAGCTCGGGCGGCCCTCCCTCGAAGGACGAGCGCACATTCCACAGCTCGGGCCGCGCCGCCAGCGCGAGCCGCACGAGCGCCGCGTCGTGGCGAAGGTCGTCGAGGGCGCGCCCGGCCAGCTCCACCTCGACCGGCGGCCGGGCGGTGCCGAGGGCCCGGGCGAGGGCCGAGGCGCCGACCTGCCAGTCGGCCTCGACCCCGTCCAGCGCGGCCACCGCGGGGGCCGCCCGACGCACCACCTGAGAGGCGGTGCGGCCGCCGGCGGCCAGGCGCACCTTGAGCTCGGCGGTGCTCTCCTCGCGCTGCTCCTCGCGGATCTGGCGGTCGTCGTCGGGCGTCCGCCCGACCTCGGCGAGCACTGCCTCGAGGTCGCCGTCCGCCGCCCCGGCGAGGATCTCCTCGACCACCGCGGCCATCCGGGCGGTGCCCTCGACCCGCTGCCCGGGCGGGCCGAGCAGGCGCACCCCGAGCTGGCGGGGGTCGGCGGGAGGCAGCAGCTCGGTGCCGAGGCGGAGCAGCCCGAGGACCGCCAGCGCCGCGAGTAGGGCGGCGGCCGCCACCACCCGGCCGGAGCGGGGCAGCAGCGCCGCCACCCAGCCCTCGACCCGGGCACTGCCGGGGTCGGCGGGCCGCACCGGGGAGCGCGGCAGCAGCCAGCGGGAAAGGGCCGGGATGAGCAGCACCGCCACCGCCAGGGAGGCGACGAGGGAGACCACGACGGTGAAGGCGATCCCCTCGACCAGTCGCGCCGCCAGACCGCGGACGAACAGCACCGGCAGGAAGATCACGCAGGTGGTCAGGGTGCTGGCGGCGATCGCCCCGGCCACCGCCCCGGCGCCGTTCGCCGCCGCCTCCACCGGCCCGTCCCCCTCGGCGCGGCGGCGGAAGATGCTCTCGACCACTACGATGGCGTTGTCGACCAGCATCCCGGCGCCGAGGGCGAGCCCGCCGAGGGTCATCAGGTTGAGGGAGTGGCCGGCGAAGCGCATCGCCAGCACCGCCGCGAGCAGCGACAGCAGCACCGCCGCCGCCACCACCAGGGTGGGCGCCGCCGAGCGCAGGAAGAGCACCAGCACGCCAACCGCGAGGGCGACGCCGATCAGGGCGGCGCCCTCGACGTCGCGGATCGCGTCCTCGACCAGAGCCGCCTCGTCCGCGATGAGCCGCACCTCGACCTGGGGCAGGTCGGCGGCCAGCCCGTCCAGGGCCCGCCGGACCACCCTCGACACCGCCACGGTGTTGGCGCCGGCCTCCTTGTAGATCGCCAGGCCGACCCCCTCCAGCCCGTCGACCCGCACCAGATCCGAGATCTCGGCGTCGGCCAGGACCACCTCGCCGAGGTCGGCGACCCGCACCGGCACGATCGAGCCGGCGGCGTCGCGGCGCGACGCCACCACCACCCGGGCGACGTCGTCCGGACCGGTGAAGCGCGCCAGCCCGCGCACCAGGAAGACCCGGTCCCCCTCCTCGAGGGTGCCCGCGGCGACGTCGACGTTGGCCGCGGCGACGCGCTGCTCGACCTGCGCCAGGGTGACGTCCCAGGCCTCCATCCGGGCGCGGTCGAGCCGTACCTGGACCTCCTTGACCCGGCCGCCGGTGACCCGAACCTCGGCGACCCCTTCGAGCTGCTCCAGCGCCGGCGCCACCTGCCGCCGCGCCACGCGGCGCAGCTCGGCCAGGTCGGGGTGACCGCCCGGCGCGACCAGACCGAAGGACAGCACCGGCAGCTGCCGGGGGTCGAAGCGGCGGACCACCAACTCGTCAACCTCCGGGTCGGCGGCCAGCGAGCTCACGGCCTTCTGGACGTCGATCACGGCGAGATCCATGTCGGCGTCCCAGTCGAGGGTGACCCGGGTGATCAGCCGCCCGGTCCGCGCGACCTGGCTGACCGCCCGGATGCCCCGCACCGTGAACAGCCGCTGCTCGACCTGCTCGCCGTAGAGGCGCTCCATCTCCAGCGGCGGCCGGTCGCCCGAGGCGAGGGACACCAGCACCGTCGGGCTCTGCAGGTCGGGGAAGAGGTCCAGCGGCAGGTCGCGCCAGGCGAGCCAGCCGACGACCGCCACCGCGAGCGCCATCACCGTCACCGCCACCGGCCTGCGAGCTGCGAGTCGGGCGAGGGCTTCCACGGTGTCAGCTCCCGTCGGGGGCGGTCACGCGCCGCCGCCGGTGACCCGGACCCGGGTCTGGTCGGTGAGGGTCTCCAGCCCGCGCACGACCACCCGCTCGCCGGCGACGACCCCCGAGGTGACCTCGACCACCCGGTCGTCGCCGAGGCCGAGGCCGACCTCGCGCCGGCCCACCCGCTGGCCGGCGAGGACGAAGACCACCCGCCGGCCGCCGCGGTCGGTCACCGCCTCCCGGGGCACCACCGGCACCTGCTCGCGGCGCTCGCCGACCAGGGTCACCTCGACGAACATGCCCGGCCGCAGGAGTTCGTCCGGCGTCATCAGCTCGACCTCGGCACGCAGCGCCCGGGTCAGAGGGTCGACGGTGGGCGCCAGCCGCGCCACCCTTCCCTGGACGCTGTGCTCGGCCCAGGCGAGGTGACGAACCCGCGCCACCTGGCCGACCGCGACCCGCGCCAGGTCCGGGCCGACCACGTCGACGTCCGCCACCAACCGGCCGGCCGGCGCCACCTGGGCCACTGCGAGCCCCGGCGCCACCAGCTGACCCGAGGCCATCAGCTGACCCGAAGCGTCCCGCGCCAACCTGAGCAGCACGCCGTCGATCGGGGTCGTCAGGCGCGCCCGCTCCTCGGTCAGGCGGCTGCGGTCGTACTCGAGGCGCGCCTCCTGGAAGCTCGTCTCGGCCGCCGCCAGCTGGG
>CAZKKP010000321.1:3211-5005 GCA_964553295.1 uncultured Thermoanaerobaculia bacterium
CAGCCCCTGGGCGTGCAGCGAGCGCGCCGCATCGAGGTCGCGGGCCGCGGCGTCGAAGCGCTGCCGGGTGGCTTCGATCCGGGCCGCCAGCCGCGGGTCCTCGCCGGTCAGGCGGGCGATGGCCTGTCCGGCCCGGACCCGGTCGCCCTCGACCAGGCGCCGGCCGCCCGGGCCCTCCGCGATCTCGAGGATGCCGCCGGTCTCCGCCGTCAGGGTGACCACCTCGGCGCTGCGCAGCGTGCCGGTGGTGACGATGCGGTCCTCGACCGTGGCCAGGGCCACCTCCTGAACCGTCACCGGCACCTGGAACTCCACCGTCCCCTCGTCCCCCCGCGGCCCGCAGCCCGCCAGCGCCAGCATCGCGAGACAGCTCGCGAGCATCGCTGCGCTGGTTGTCGGTTGGCGGTTGCCGGTTGTCGGTGGCAGATCGGCGCGGTCCCTGGACGCCGGCCCGGCCGGCGCCGTCACTCCCAGCCCGTCACACCGACAACCAGCAACCCGGAACCAGGAACCCGTCGTTGCCATGGTCACTGCCCCACTTTCGTGGCGCCGGCGGCAGGACGCCAGCGGATGGCGTCGGCGACCACTACCTTGCCGTCGCTCGCGCCGGACAGGATCACAGTGACCTCGCCGGCGTCGAGCTCGAAGGTCCCGACCGGGCTCCAGCCGCGCTCCGCGGCGCTGGCGTCGAAGCTCGCCGCGCGCCCGCCGACGGTCAGGGCCCAGGCGCCCCAGCCGCCGCGGGCCTGCCGGAAGCGCTCCTTGTGCGGCAGGTGGATCTCGAGCTCCCAGGCGCCGGCTTCGGGCAGCTCGGCGGTGAAGCTCGCCGAGCCGGCGTCGCTGCCGGCGCGCACGTAGGCGACGGTGTGCCGGTAGCGGCCCCAGGCGGTGGCGCTGGTCGCCCTCGACCAGGTGCGGGGCAACGGCCCGACCTCGAGCAACGGCAGCCCGTCGTCGCTCTCCCCGGCCACGCCGCGGCCGGCAAGACGCACCCCGGAGCGCTGCTCGCCCTCGACCACCGAAAAGCCCGGGTCGAGGTCGTCCACCACCACGGTGCCGGGGTCGGATGGCGCCCAGGGAATCTCCTCCACGCCGGTCACCGGCGCCGCAGCCACGACCCGGGACTCGTCGACCGGCTCGAGAGGCGCCCGGAAGCTGGTCCGGTTGAGGGACAGGTAGGGCTCGACCAGCACGCTCTCCGGCGGCTGCCCGAGCACCGTCGACCAGCGCACCGCCGAGCGGCCGCCGATCCGGATCGGGTCGCTGGTTTCTCGACGGCGGTCGTCGCCGTCGCCGATGCCCGTGATCACCCGCAGCATGCCGGGCGTCGGCTCGTCGTTGCGCAGCTCGAGAGTCAGCTGATACCGGGCGGCGCCGTCCTGGTCGACCAGCCGCACCAGGTCCGCCCGCTGGATGACGAAGCCCGCCAGCTGGGTGGTGGTCAACCACTCCTCGAGCATCGGCCCGAGGTCGTGTCCGACCCCCGCCGCCACCTCGACGACATCGGCGAGCTCGAAGCTCTCGCCGCGGAAGCGCTCGCGCAGCGCCGCCAACAGCGAGGCCGTCGCCTCGGCGCCGAGGCTGTCGTACAGCGACCGGGCCAGGGCGCCGCCCTTCAGGGTCAGGGCGTCGAAGGCCCGCTGTGGGTCCTCGGTCGGCTCGAGGTCGCGCAGCGAGGTCCCGAGAACCGCCGACCAGACCTCGGGCCGCGAGGTGAAGGCGGCGATCACCGAGTCCGCGAAGTTGCCGTCCCGCTGGCCCGACGCGAAGTACGACTGGAGGGCCTGGCCGACT
>CAZKKP010000322.1:0-5001 GCA_964553295.1 uncultured Thermoanaerobaculia bacterium
CGCGAGCACCACCACGAAGGTGAGCAGGCGGCGCGGCGCCGACAGCACGAGGAGCCGAAGCACCGCGCCGATCAGGCCTGAGGACTCGGCGATCCCGATCCCGAGCATGGCCACGAACACCGTGCCGAGGGGGGCGAAGCCGGTGAAGTTGCGGACCATCTCCTCGAGGATCCGGTGCAGCCCCGGGATCGAGAGCAGGCTCATCACCTCGACCGTCGCGCCGGTGCCGGGATGGACCGCGCTCAGTCCGAGCCGGGCGGCGAGGCCGGAGACGAGGATGACGGCGACCGCCATGAGTGCGAACAAGGTGGCGGGGTGGGGGAGGGCGTTGCCGGTGCGCTCGATGAAGGCGAGGGCGCGGGGCAGGGCGCGGGCCAGCAGTGAGGGTCGTCGGGGGCGGGAGCGGGCCATGTCACCTCCGGCGCGGACACCGTCGTCAACCGTTGTCGGCGGGCTTCCCTTCCGCCGCCGTGACCCGACGGCGGTGGGCGAAGCCGAGACCGACGGCGAGCACCGCCCAGACACCGGCGACCGGCGCCGCCAGCGCGGTCACCCCGACGATGCCGTAGCCGAGCCAGGTCACGAGCCCGGAGGCCCAGATCCCGACCTGGTCGCCGGCGCGGTAGACAAAGGTGTCGATCAGGTGCTTCGCCTTGTACTTCTCGGCGCGGGACACCGCGGTGTAGAGGATCTCGCGGCTGGGTCGGGAGACGGCGTAGTTGGTGGCCCGTCGGACGACCTCGAAGGTGGCCACCACGAGCAGGGTCGGCGTGACGCCGACGACGAGGAAGCCGGCGACCGTGAGGACCGGCAGCACCGCGAGCCCGACGGCCAGGCCGAGCCAGCGCAGGAGCCGGCCGGTGAGGAAGAGCTGCACCGACGCGGTGAGCAGGTTGACCGCGAGGTCGACGCGGGCGAAGAAGGCGGTGCGGGCGCCGGCGTCGGCGACCGTGTCGGCCACGATCTGGGCCTTCAGGAAGTACAGGAAGGTCGAGGTGATGGTGTACAGCAGCATGTAGCCGCAGATCCCGAGCAGGTAGGGGGAGCGCAGGATCTCCCGCGCGCCGTCGACGGCGGTGCCGCCGACCGGTTCGTCGTCCACCGCCTGAGCGGCGGGGCCGAGGCGGACGGCGGCGAGCACTGCGATCTGGAGGAGTACGAAGGAAACCGCCAGCAGCCGAGGCGGACCGAGGGGCTCGGCGAGGACCGAGGCCAGGGAAGACCCGGCTACGCCGCCGAGGGTGCCGCCGACCGCGATCACGGCGAACAGCCGGGTCGCCTGCTCGGGCAGGAACACGTCTGCCATGTAGGACCAGAAGACCGACACCACGAACAGGTTGAAGACGCTCGTCCAGACGTAGAAGGCGCGCCCGGCCCAGATCCCGCCGGCGCCGTCGGTGAGCTCGAGCAGGACCAGGAAGGCGAGCAGGTTGAGGGCGAAGAACTCGTAGACCAGCGGGATGAAGCGACGCCGCGGCAGCCGCGAGACGACCGCCGCGTGCACCGGGTGGACGAGCAGGGTCGCCAGCAGGGTCGCCGAGAACAGCCAGGGCAGGTTGCGCACACCGCCGGCGACCGCCATCGCGTCGCGCACCGGGCGGATCACGAAGTAGCTGGCGAAAAGGAAGAAGAAGTAGGCTGCGGCCCAGGCCAGCGGCCGCAGCTCCTCGTCCCGCGCCGCCAGCGCCCGTGCCAGCGCCTTCACGAGCTGTCGTCCTCGGCGGCTGGGCGGCGACGGGGCCGGCGCTGCGGGTGCGGGCAGGACCGCTCCGCCAGGCTCACGGCGAGACCGACGGGGTCGGAGTGCGGCGGGCGTGCCAGGCGGCGAGGACCTCGCGCTCGCGCTCGGCCGGCAGGCCGGCCTTCGGCGCCCGGCGACGTTCCTCGGGGAGGCCGTTCCACCAGCGCATGGTATCGCGAACGGTCTCGGCGAGGGGGCGGAAGCTCAGCCCGGCGGCCAGCGCCCGGTCGATGTTGGAGGCGGCGAACCCGGCGTACTCGCCGACCGGCGGCACCCACACCGTCATGTGGCTCCACGGCTGGACCTCGTGCCGCTGGAGGAACTCGGCGTCCACCCAGGTGAAGGAGATCCGGTTGTCGACGGTGGCCCGGATGCCGTACAGCATTTCGGCGATCGACATCGGCGACCGCGGGCCGACGCCGTTGAAGGTGCCGACACGCCCCGCCTCCACGAGTCGGACGTACCACTCGCCGAGGTCGCGGCAGTCGACGAACTGTACGGGGTCGGTGGGCTCACCTGGGGCCATGACCTCGCCGCCCCGCCAGATACGGACCGGCCAGTAGGTGAAGCGGTCGGAGGAGTCGCCCGGGCCGACGATCAGGCCCGGTCGGACGACGATGGCGCGCTCGGGGAAGGCCGTGCGCGCCTCCTCCTCGCAGCGCGCCTTGAGAGGGCCGTAGAAGCTCCCGATGTCGCGGTTGGTCTTCACCGAGGCTTCGTCTTCCGGGGAGATCGTGCCGACCGGCGCGGTCTCGTCGGCGTCGGCGACCGAGGAGTCGGCGTAGGCCGAGATCGACGAGGTGAAGAGGTAGAGGTCGGCATGATCCTGGAGCAGGCCGGCGGAGGCGGCGACCCAGCGCGGCAGCGATGCGGTGTTGTCGACGACGACGTCCCAGCGCCGCCCCTTCGCGATCTCGGCCTCGATCGACCCGAGGTCGCCGTCACGGTCGCCCAGGAGCCTCTCCACGTGGGGGAACAGCTCGGCATTCGTCCTGCCGCGGTTGAAGAGCGTCACCTGGTGACCGCGTGCGACGGCGTACTCGACCATCGGCGGTCCGATGAGACCGGTGCCGCCGAGCACCAGGAGCCGGAGCGGGCGGCGGGTGCGGTCGACCGTGGCGCCGGCGCTGGGCGCGCCGAGGCCGAAGCCGGCGGCGCTGCCGGCGAGCATCGAGAGCTGGATGAAGTCGCGACGGGTGGCGGCCATTCGAGGAACCTCCGAGGTCGTTCTGGACATCCTACCGCGCTTCAGGCAGGGTGGTCCGACGAGGATCTACGCCGGGAGGTGCCGAGTGTTCTCCAGCCGTCGACGTCTCGAGGGGAAGGTGGCGCTGGTGACCGGGGTGTCGTCGGGCATCGGCGCCGAGCTGATGCGCGAGCTGGCGCGGCGGGGTGCGGCCGTGGCCGGCTGCGCCCGCCGCGAGGACCGGCTCCAGGCACTGCGCGCCGAGCTGGAAGGGCTCGGCGCCGAGGTCCTGCTGGTGCCCGCCGACGTGACCTCGGACGACGACGTGTCGTCCCTGGTGGCTCAGGTTCTCGGGCGATTCGGCCGCGTCGACTACGTCGTCGCGAACGCCGGCTTCGGGGTCGGGCATCCCTTCGAGCAGCTGACCCTCGAGGACTACCGGCGCCAGCTCGAGACCAACCTCTTCGGCGTGCTGCGGACGGCCGCCGCCGTCCTGCCGCCCCTCAAGGCCTCGCGCGGAGTGCTCGCGGTGATGGGCAGCGTCGCCGGCGAGGTGCCGGTCCCCGGGTCCTCCGCCTACGCGCTGTCGAAGGCAGCGGTGCACGCCTTCGCCAAGAGCGTCGGACCGGAGCTGGCACGGCACGGCGTGGCGGTGACCCTCCTGGCGCCCGGCTTCGTCGACTCGGAGATCCGCAAGGTCGACAACGACGGGCGGTACCGGCCGGAGTGGCGCGACCCGGTGCCCGCCTGGCTGAGCCGGCCCACCGACCGGGTGGTGCGCCGGATGGTCTCGGCGATGGTCGCCCGCCGCCGCCTGGTCGTGCTGACCGGCCACGGCCGGCTGCTGGTGCTCGCCCAGAGACTCGCGCCGGGGCTGATGGCCCTGGCGCTGCGACGACTGGCGGTCCAGAGGGATCGATCCGAGAGGTAGTCGAGTCAGGATGTCCATCAAGAGGACACCCGAATGACAACCGATCACGGGATTGACACTGTGTGGTAGAGTATCGACACCGGTGCTCCCGGTCGGAAGATGTCGCTGAGAGAGCCAGCCTCGCAGAATCCCTTGGGATTTCAGGACGTGGTCGGCAGACCGCGAGAGGGCGGGCTGCGGGGCTGTCTCGGGCCCCGGGTTCTCCAGGGGGGCCGCCGGTGATCGACGGCGGGCGACGGCAGCTGGGCCTGCTGCTGGTCACCGGCGACCAGGAGGTCGCCGGCCGGCTCGCGACCGCGGCGCTGCGCATGGCGTCGACGGTGATCGGGCTGGCCCGGGCGGCACGCATGGTCGACGCCCTGAAGCGGCTGGAGAGCGGCGGCATCGACGTGGTGGTGCTCGACCCCGAGCTGCCCGACGCGACCGGCGTCTCGGCCTTCCAGAGGCTGCGCGATGCGGCCTCCGACGAGGCCGTGGTCGTGCTCGTCCGAGGCCACGACGACCCCGAGGGGCTGGCCTGCCTGCGCGCCGGCGCCGAGGGCCTCGTGGTGCGCAACGAGCTGACCCCGGAGGTCCTCGAGCACGCGCTGGTCGGCGCCGCCGAGCGCCGTTGGGCGGTCAGGACGCTGGAGCGGACCGTCGAGCGCTACGCCCTGGCTCTCGACGGCGCCGGCTCGGGGCTGTGGGACTGGGACGTCGAGGCCGACATCCTGTTCGGCTCCGCCCGCCTGTGCGGCCTGCTCGGCTACCCCGAGCGCGACGTCGTCACCGACCTGGATGGCTGGCTGGGTCGGGTCCACGAGGACGACGTAGAGGGCCTCCGCCGGATGATCGCCGTGCAGCTGGAGGGCAACGCCCGGCGATTCGTCCACGAGTACCGGATCCGCAGCGCCGCCGGCGATTTCCGGTGGGTGCAGGCGCGGGGTGTCGCCATCCGCGACCTGCTCGGTCGGCCGCGCCGGATGGCCGGCTCGCTGTCCGACATCACCGAGCGCAAGCTCAACGAGGCCAGGCTGGTCCACGACGCCCTGCACGACGAGCTCACCGGGCTGGCCAACCGAAGCCTGTTCGTCGACCGGCTGGCGCTCGCCCTGGCCTCGCTGGACCGCGACCTCCAGGCCCACTTCGCGGTGCTCTTCCTCG
>CAZKKP010000323.1:0-4975 GCA_964553295.1 uncultured Thermoanaerobaculia bacterium
ATCCCCATCCGAGCCTCGAGCCGGTGCTCAAGCGCACCCTCGGCGTGCCCCTCTTCCAGGAGCAGCTGCTGCGCATCGCCATGGTGGCGGCGGGGTTCACCGGCGGCGAGGCCGAGGAGCTGCGCCGGGCGATGGGCTTCAAACGCTCCCGGGAGCGGATGGCGGCGATCGAGGAGAAGCTGCGCGCCGGGATGGCGGCGCGGGGCATCGGGCCCGCCGCCCAGGAGGAGATCGTGCGCTCGATCACCTCCTTCGCCCTGTATGGCTTCCCCGAGTCCCACTCGGCCAGCTTCGCCCTCATCGTCTACGCCTCCGCCTACCTCAAGCGGCATCACCCGGCGGCCTTCTACGCCGGCCTGCTCAACGCCTGGCCGATGGGCTTCTACCACCCGGCGACCCTGGTCAAGGACGGCCAGCGTCACGGCGTGCCCTTCTTCCCGGTGGACGTCGACCGCTCCGGCTGGCGCTGCCGCTGGGAGTCGGGCGGCGTCCGGATCGGGCTGCGCTACGTCCAGGGGCTGCCGCGGCTCGCCGGGCTCGCCATCGCGACCGAGCGCGTCCGGGGCCCGTTCCGGGATGTCGCCGACCTGGGCCAGCGCTGCGCCCTCGGCGACGAGGCCCTGTCCCGTCTGGCCCACGTCGGGGCCCTGGCCTCCCTCGGCCTGTCCCGCCGCCAGGCCCTCTGGCAGGTAGCCGAGATCGGCCGCCGGCGCGGCCCCCTGCTCGCCGAGCTGCCCCCCGAGGAGGGCTCGCCGCTGGAGGAGATGTCCCCCCTCGACCGGACCCTGGCGGACTACTCCGGGCTCCACCTGACCACCGGCCCCCACCTCTTCGCCCACCTGCGGCCGTGGCTCGACCACCGGGGCCTCACGCCCCTGGCCGATCTCACCCGGCTCGAGGACGGCGCGTCGGTCCGCACCGCCGGGGCGGTCATCGTCCGCCAGCGCCCGGGCACCGCCCGAGGCTTCGTCTTCCTGACCCTGGAGGACGACACCGGCACGGTCCAGGTGATCCTCCGCCCCGACCTGTTTCGCGAGCACCGGGCCCTGATCGTCTCGAGCCCGCTGCTGCTCGTCGAGGGCGTCGTCCAACAACAGGACGGAACGCTGTCGGTCCGCGCCCGCCGCCTCGAGCGTCTCGAGGCCCCGGGCGAGCCAGGCGCCTGGAGTCACGACTTCCACTGAGATCCTCACCTCTTCGGGTAGACTCGGGACGATGCTGTCGGGAAGTCGCACTGATCGACGTAAAACATTCATTTTCTTGTTCTTTTCGTGTTTTCTCGTGCTGTTCTGCGGCACTGTCGCGGCCCTCGACCCGACCATCCACCCCCGGCACGCCAACCGCCGAGTCTGGACCGAGGACGACGGGCTGCCCCAGAACAGCGTCCAGGCCCTGCTCCAGGACCGCGCCGGCTACCTCTGGCTCGGCACCCAGGAGGGTCTGGCGCGCTTCGACGGCGTCCAGTTCACCGTGCTCGACTCGCGGTCGCCGAGCCCGCTGCCGTCGAACAACGTGCTCTCGCTGCTCGAGGACGCCTCCGGCGCTATCTGGGTGGGGCTCGGCGGCGGCGGCCTCGGCCGGGTGGTCGACCGGGCCGGCGGGCTGGTCTTCGAGCCACTGCCCTGGTTCAATGGCCAGAACGTCCGCGCCCTGCTGCTCGACCGCCGCCGGCGGCTGTGGGTCGGCACCCGCAGCGACGGGCTGTGGCGCCTCGACGACGCCGACGCCGCGCCCGAGCGGGTCGAGGACGTGGACAGCGCGATGATCCTGTCCCTGGCCGAGACCTCCGACGGCGCCGTCTGGGTGGGCACCGAGGAGCACGGCCTGTACCGGCTGGCCGCCGACGGCGACGTCGACCACTTCGACGACCGCCACGGCCTGGGCAGCCCGAACGTCTGGGCGCTGCTGGAGGACCACCGCGGGCTGCTCTGGATCGGCACCCACGGCGGCGGCCTGTCGCTCTGGGACGGCGTCGCGATGTCCGGCTTCGGTCTCCGGGACGGCCTGACCAGCGAGCGCGTCACCACTCTGGCCGAGGACCGGGACGGCAGCCTCTGGATCGGTACCCGGGGCGGCGGGTTGATGCGAATGCGCGCCGGACGCATCGAGGCGCTGTCCCCGGCCGAGGGCATCGCCAGCGAGGTCGTCATGGCGGTGCTCGAGGACCGGGAGGGGTTGCTCTGGTTGGGCTCCGCCGGACAGGGTCTGGTACGTCTTTCCGACTCGCCCTTCGACGCCCTCCACGCCGCCTCCCCCGACGCCGAGGGCACCCCTCGCGTCGTGCTTGAGGATCGCACCGGCACGATGTGGGTGGGGACCAGCGACCGAGGACTGCTGCGCACCGCCAATGGCCGTCTGACCACCGCCGGCATTCCCCCCGGCGGGCCGCCGCGCGACGCCTTCTCGCTCCTCGAGGATCGCGGCGGCGCCCTCTGGGTCGGCACCTACGGCGACGGGCTGTGGCGCCTGAAGGACGGGCGCTGGCGGTCCTGGAGGGCGCGCGACGGGCTGCCCAACGAGACCGTGTGGGCCCTCGCCGAGGACCACTCCGGCAGGGTCTGGGTCGGCACCCACGGCGGCGGCGTGGCCAGGATCGAGAACGACGCCGTCGAACTCGTCGACGCCGGCGACACGGCGACCAGTCGGCTGGTGCGCACCCTGCTTCCGGCCTCCGACGGCCGGATCTGGATCGGCAGCGGCGCCGGCCTCAGAGTCCACGACTCGGCGAACTCGACCACCATCCCGATCCCCGGGCCGACCACCGCCACCGTGTACGCCATCCACGAGGACGGCGACGGCAATCTCTGGGTGGGCACCAACGGCCACGGTCTGTGGATGGTCGACCGCAACGGCGGAGTCGGCGTCGTGACCACCACCAACGGCCTCCACGACAACCTCGTCTACACGATCCTCGAGGACGACGCCGGCTTTCTCTGGATGACCTGCAATCGGGGCCTCTTCCGGGCCCACCGACGCGACCTGCTGCGGGTCGCCCGCGGGCTCGCCGAGCAGGTTGAGTGCACGGTTTTCGGCCGCCACGACGGCATGCCGGCGGCCGAGTGCAACGGCGGCAGCCAGCCGGCAGGCTGGGTGGGGAGGGACGGAAGGGTCTGGATCCCGACAATCCGCGGGGTCGTCGCCCTGGACCCGCGGCGGCTGCGCACCGACCCCCGACCGCCGCCGCTGCGGATCGAGAGGACGCTGGTCGACGGCGTGCCGGCGGCCGCCGCCGGCGCCCTGGTGCTGCCCTCGACGATCTCGAGCCTGGAGATCCGATACACCGCCCTGAGCCTGATCGCGCCGGACCGGATCCGCTTCTCCTACCGGATGGACGGCCTCGACACCGACTGGATCGCGGCCGGCGGGCGCCGAGCGGCCTACTACTCGCGACTGCCCCCCGGCGAGTATCGCTTCGAGGTGCAGGCCGCCACTGCGGCCGGAGTCTGGAGCCCACAGCCCGAGAGCCTGGCGATCGTCGTCGAGCCGCGGCTGTACCAGCGGCCGCTCTTCTTCACCGGCTGTGCTGCCCTGCTGATCCTCGCCGGCTTCGGCGCCGCCTCGCTCAGGACCGCGCGGCTCAGGGAGCGGCAGCGCACCCTTGGTCGCCTCGTCGAGGAGCGGACCCGGGAGCTGCTCGCGGTTACCCGCCAGCTCGGCGAGGCCAACCAGCGCCTCGAGGAGCTCTCCCTGCAGGACGCCCTGACCGGCGTCGCCAACCGGCGCAGCTTCGACCGCATGCTCGACCTCCTTTGGGCCCAATCGCAGCGGCGCAGGACGACTCTCGGGCTGCTGATGATCGACGTCGACCACTTCAAGGCGTTCAACGACCGCTACGGCCACCCCGCCGGCGACCGCTGCCTGGTCGAGGTCGCCGAGATCCTCAGCCAGCGCCTGAGGCGATCGAGCGACCTGATCGCACGCTACGGCGGCGAGGAGTTCGCGGTCATCCTCGACGGCGCCACCGAGAGCACGCTGAACCGGCTCGCCGAGGAGATCCGCGCCGAGGTCGAGGCGCGGGCCATCCCACACGAGGCCTCGCCGACCCCCGGCGTGGTGACGATCTCGGTGGGCGGCGCCTGGGCCGTGGCCGACCGCAGCCGAGCGGCGACCAGCCTGACCGCCGCCGCCGACGAGGCCCTGTACCGCGCCAAGAGAGCCGGCCGCAACCGGATCGACGTCGCCTCCCTGCCGGGGGCGACCTGATCTCTCAGGAGAGCATCCCGAGCAGGTCGGCGAGCAGCACGACCCGCCGCCTGAGCGAGCCGAGCTCGAGGTACTCGCCCCGGGTGTGCATGCCGCCGCCGACCGGGCCGAGGCCGTCGATCACCGTCGCCCGGGAAGGATCCGGCAGGAAGTTGGGGAACGACACGCCGCCCCGGTCGTGCTCGAGCTCGAGAGTCCAGCCGGCCTCGGCGGCCCGCGCCGCCAGGCGTCGGGCGAGCTCCTCCCCTGGCCCCTCGGGCGCCACCGGGGGGATCGACTCGAAGACCTCGAGGCCCATGGCGACCTCGGAGCTCCGCTCGATGTCCCGGGCGAGCTCGCCCATGCGTTCGAGCACGCGTTCCCGGTCCGCGAGGCAGAGGAACCGGACCTCGCCCTCGGCGACGCAGCGGTCGGCGACGACGTTGAGCCGGTAGTTGGTGCCGACCAGGGTGTGGTGCTCGGCCAGCTCGTCGACGACCTCGGCGTCGCCGCCGAGGATGCGGCCCACGTTGACCACCGGACCCGCGCCCGGCTCGGACAGGCGCTGAACCGCACCGCACCAGTCGGCCGCCGCGGCGACCGCCGACCGGCCCTCCCAGTAGGCGAGCCCCGAGTGGGCCGACCTGCCCCGCGCCTCGAGACGCCAGCCGACCAGCCCGCGGCGGCCGGTGACCAGGGTCTCGGCCTCGCCGCGGCGCTCGCCGGGCTCGAGCACCAGCACCACCTCGGCGCCCTGGCCCCACCGGCGCACCGCCGAGGCCGAGATCGGCCC
>CAZKKP010000324.1:0-4960 GCA_964553295.1 uncultured Thermoanaerobaculia bacterium
TCACGGTGGCGGTCCGCGTCGACCTCGGCCAGGGCGTAGACCGCCACCGCCAGCCCCATCAGGGCCGACACCGTCACCATCACGACGCTGAGCTCGTCAGCCACCAGGGTGATGCCGAAGGGCGCCGGCCAGGCGCCCACCTGGCACGCCACCGGGCCGTCGGCGGCCACCCGACCGGCCAGCGCCAGGGCGGCCCCGAGCCCCGCCACCGCTCCACCCACCCCCACCGTTCGCCCGGCGCCAGGCCATGAACGCACGACCAGCCCGAGCACCGCGGCCGCCAGTGGGATCAGCATCGGCAGCGCCGGCAGGAGCGGGACGAGGAGGCTCATCCGGTCGTCCTCAGCTCGTCGGCGTCGTCGGTCCCCAGGGCCCGCACCGCCCTCTTCACCAGGACCGCGGCAAAGGACACCACTGCGAAGCCGATCACGATCGCGGTCAGCACCAGGGCCTGCGGAACCGGGTCGCCGGAGCCCGGCGGCGGCGCCGCCGCGCCTACCTCGGCGAGGGGCGCTCCGGCCCGCACCAGGCCGCCGGCGGTGAAGATCAGCAGGTTGGCGGCATGCCCGAGCACCACCAGCCCGAACACCACCCGGACGATGTTCCGCCGCAGCAGCAGGTAGACGCCCACGGCGTAGAGCACTCCGACGAGCAGGGCCATCATCAGCGTCATGGCCCGTCCTCCTCGCTGAGGTCGCCGAGTTCGAGGAGCATCAGCAGCACCGCCCCGACCACCACCAGGTAGACGCCGACGTCGAACAGCAGCGGTGTGCCCAGCTTGCCCACCCCCGGCAGCGGTGTCTTCAGCCAGAGACCGCTGAGCACCGGCCGGCCGACCAGCGGACCGGCGATCGCCGCCGCCAGCGCTGCCGTCAATCCCGCCGCCAGGACCTTCACCGGATCGACGCGAAGCAGCCGCCGCGCGGTCTCGGGTCCGTCGGACAGCTGGATCAGGGCCACCGCACCGGCTGCAAGCAGGCCGCCGACGAAGCCGCCGCCGGGCTCGTTGTGACCGCGGAGCAAGATCATCACCGAGAGCACGCCGAGCAGCGGCGTCAGGAACCGGGCGGCGGTGCGCAGAATCAGGGAGTCGGTCACGGCTCACCCCGTTCCCGGGCCCGCCGCGCCGCTGCGATCAGGGCGGCCACGCCCACTGCCGCCACGGCGACGACCGTGATCTCGCCGAGGGTGTCGAGGGCCCGGAAGTCGACCAGGATAACGTTGACCACGTTCCGCCCGAAGGCCTCGGGGACGCTCGCCCGGAGGAAGAAGGCGGCCAGCTCGCGTCCCGGACGGACTCCGGCCGAAGCGAGCACGAGCCAGGTCATGGTCGCGCCGACCAGGAGGCCGACGGCAGCGTCCCGGACCCGCACCGGTCCGGCCGACCGCCTGAGGGTCGGCGGCAGCATCGCGAACACCAGGGCGAGCACGATCACCGTGAGGGTCTCGACCGCGATCTGGGTCATGGCCAGGTCCGGTCCGCCGAAGAGCATGAACAGGAACGCGATCGCCAAACCGGTGGCGCCGAGGGCCGCGACCCCGGCGAGCCGGGAGGTGGTCAACAACGACGCCACGGCGCCGGCCGCGGCGAGCAGGGCGAACAGCACCTCGTGCACCCCGACCCCGCAGGCGCCGAGGTCGGGAGGGAGCCGACCGTCGCCGAGCACCGCCCAGGCGACCAGGGCCACCGTCACCCCGAAGGTCGTCAGGATCGCGTGCCGGAGGGTCCCGATGGGAACCCAGCGAGTCACCCGGCCGGCGCCGCCCGGGAGGCGGGCGACGGTGGCGTCGAACATGCGGGCCGGTCCGAACCGACCGGCGGCGGTGACCGCCGCCGCGACCGCGTGCAGCCACCTCCGCAGCAACCGGAAGAGTCCGTAGCCGAGCCCCAGAGTCACGACGCTCAGCGCCAGTGCCTTGAGCGCGTCGACGTTGAGCCCGTGCCACAGCGCCAGGTCGAGCACCACCGTGCGTCCCGCGATGGCGCTCGCCGCCGCCGAACCCAGACCACGCTCGAAGGGCTCCGGCGACATGCCGATCAGCAGCCCGACGACGGCCAGGGCGACCGGTCCGACCAGCATCTCGACGGGCGCCTCGTGGGGCGATCTCGGCGTCGAACGCAGCCGGCCCCAGAACGGCCGCAGCCCGACCAGGATCGCGGTCGCCACCAGCGCGATGTTGGCCAGCACCGCGGCCAACACCAGCCAGGCGCCGATCGTCTCGAGGTCGAGCTGGGACTTGTACAGCAACTCCTTGCCGATGAAGCCGAACATCGGAGGCGCCCCGGCCTGGGAGAAGGCCGCCAGGGCGCCGGCTGCGGCGGTCCAGGGCAGGGCGCGTCGCAGCCCGCCGAGCTCGCTGACATCCCGGGTACCGGTCTCGTGGTCGACATTCCCGGCGACCATGAACAGCGACGCCTTGTACAGGGCGTGGGCGAACAGGAACACCACAGCGGTCTTGACCGCCAGGTCGGTGCCGATGCCGAGCAGCATCGTCAGGATCCCGAGCACCGCCACCGTCGAGTAAGCCAGGATCCGCTTGAGGTCATGCTGGCCGAGGGCCATCGCCGCCCCGACCAGCATCGTGACCAGCCCCAGGACGCCGACCGACCACTCCCAGGCGAGGGTGCCGCCAAGCTGCGGTTGCAGCCGGGCCAGCAGGTAGACACCGGCCTTGACCATCGTCGCCGAGTGCAGGAAGGCGCTGACCGGAGTCGGCGCCGCCATCGCCGAGGGCAGCCAGAAGTGGAAGGGAACCTGGGCCGACTTGGTCGCCGCGCCGAGCAGCACCAGCGCCAGGATGCCCAGGTACAGAGGGCTCATCCGCAGGTCGACCGCCTCGAGCCCGGACAGCCGCCCGGCGACCTCAGGAGCCAGGCCCATGGCGCCGCCCGCCGTGGACATCAGCAGCAGCCCGGCGAGCAGCGCCAGCCCGCCGCCGCCGGTCACCAGCAGGGCCTGCAGCGCCGCGCCGCGGTTGGCGCCGCTCCGGTGGTTGAACCCGATCAGCAGGAAGGAGGAGATCGAGGTGCCCTCCCAGAAGATGAACAGGAGCATCAGGTCGTCGGCCAGGACCAGACCGAGCATCGCCGTCAGGAAGGCGAGCAGGGTGGCCAGGAACTCGCCCAGGCGGGGGTCCTTCGCCATGTACCCGGCGGCGTACACCACGATGAGCGCGCCGATGCCGGTGATCAGCAGCGCGAACATCGCCGACAGGCCGTCGAGGCGGAAGGCGAGCTGGACGCCCAGCCCGGGCGCCCACTCGAGGCTCGAGGTGATCGCCTCCCCCGGCGCCAGGGGCAGCGCCGCGGCGAAGCGCACCGCCAGCCCGGCGGGCGCCAAGGCGAGCAGCCACCCCGCCCGCGGCCCCAGCCAACGGACCAGAGCCGGCGCAGCGGCCGCCGCCGCGAGCGGAAGCAGCACCTCGATCAACATCCCCTGCAAGAACCTCTCGCCCTCAATGCCTCTTCCGTCCGCGTCACCTGCACGAGCATAGCGCGCCCAGGACCGGGCGACCCCGATCGACCCACCTCAGCACCATTGCCGTCCCCGGCACGGCCCCACCCCCTCCTCGCCGCCGCCCCCGCCGCTGCTGTCGCTGTCCCTGCCTCAGCCGCGTGCCACCCCTCCCCGTGCCGAGCCCGGGCCCGAGCCCGTTCCCTCGCCCGATCCGAATCAGCGACCGCGACAGCAGACAGCGTCAGCACCAGGGACAGTGCCGGGGCCAGAAGACGGCATCAGCTGACATTCCTGCCCCTGGCCCGTGCGCCGCGCCTCACTCCGACCAGCCGCCGCCGAGGGCCTTGTACAGCTGGACCAGGGCAACCAGGCGCTCGCGCCTGGTGCTCGACAGGTCCAGCTCCGAGGCGAGCAGCGAACGCTGGGCGTCGAGCACCTCGAAGAACGAGGTCACTCCGCCCTGCCAGCGCAGCTCGGCCAGCTCCAGCACCTTGCGCTGGGCGGCGACCTGCTCCTGGCGCAGCCCGAGCCTGCGGCCGGCGGTGTCGAGGGCGACCAGGGCGTCCTCCACCTCGCGGAAGGCGTCGAGCACCGCCTTCTCGTAGGCGATCGCAGCCTGGCGCATCTGCGACTCGCTGACCTCGACCCGGCGGCGATTCTTGCCGAACTCGAAGATCGGCGCCAGCAGCCCGACCACCAGGCTCGAGCTCCGCCCACTCGAGCTCGCCACCTCGCCGAGCTCGGCCGACACGCCACCGAGGCTGCCGGTGAGCGCGATGGTCGGGTAGAGCAGGGCGCGCGCAACCCCGATCCGGGCGTTGGCCGCGATCAGCTGCTGCTCGGCCGCCATCAGGTCGGGTCGCCGCTCGAGCAGTGCCGAGGGCAGTCCGGCCGGAACCTCGGCCGGCGCCGTCTGGCCCTCGAGGGTGTGACCGCGGCCGACCAACTCGGCGGGCGGACGCCCCGTCAACCGTGCCAGCTGGTGCTCCTTCTGGGCGACGCCGCGCTCGAGGTCGACCAGGGTGACCCGGGTGCGCAGCAGCTCCGACTCTGCCTGTCGGAAGTCCACCTCGGAGGCCACGCCGCCGTCGAAGCGCACCCGGGCGAGCTCCGTGGAGCGCTCCCGGGCAGAGATCGTCGAGCGGGCGATCTCCGCCTGAGCGTCGAGGTCGCGTAGCTCGAAGTAGGCGCTGGCGACCTGGCTGACCAGGGCCAGGGTGACCGCCCGGCGGTTCGCCTCGGTCGCCAGAAGGGAGGCGCGCTCGGCCGCGGTCGCCGAGCGCAGCCGCCCGAAGAGGTCGAGTTCCCAGGAGAGGTCGAGAGAGACCGAGTAGAGGTCGCTGGAAACTCCTGGATCCAGCCCGGGCAGCAGCGGCTGGCCGTCAAGCGGGTCCTCCACCCCCGCTGCGGCCGAGGCGCTGAGCGACGGGTACCGGGAGGCACGCGTCAGCCCGAGCTGGGCCCGGGCCTGGATCTCGAGCAGGACGGCGTCGGATGCGAGG
>CAZKKP010000325.1:0-4955 GCA_964553295.1 uncultured Thermoanaerobaculia bacterium
CCGCGAGCTTGAGCAGAGCGGCGACTTCCATGATGGTCAACGCCAGCGACAATTTGGAAGTCGCTGTCGCCTCCTGCGGGGCCCAGTCGCCGCCGACAACGCAACGCTACTGCGCTGCCCGCGACAGCACTCTTCAGGATGTCGAGCTTCAGTTTGCCCCCCATGTCACGCTCCTTCATTCCCTGTCTGATGGCGGGCTCGGCGTTGGGGTTGTCGTTCCGACCATCGCTGCTTCAGATGCCTTCCAGCATGCCTCAACCGATCGGATTTCTGCCACCCTTCACCTCGCACTCGCGTGGGGCGATGGTTGCACCCCTCTGTTATAGGGCTGGGTCCTCATGCCCTCCGTTGGATGTATTCCTCCCGGCATTGTCATCCCAGGACAAGTTGGACGGTTGCGAGCCCGACCAATCGCGACTGGTGCCCATGTGCATCTCGAGCCCCCGGACAAACCCTCTGAGCACCAGGTCGGCCGGGCTGGCGCGTCGCTCGTTTCTCTCCGGGAGGGGCAAACCTGAAGGGCGCACGCCTCCGAGATCATGGCCGAGGGGACTGGCTGAATGTGGCGGCTCTGCGGCGCCGTATCCGCCCGGTGATACGATGGGGCGGTCATGGGATTGGCAGCGACCGACTACCGCCACATCGTGCTCGATGACCAGGGAGTTCCGCACATCGCCGGGACGAACACCAAGGTCGTCGAGGTGGTGCTGCAGGTCCGTGCGTATGGCCTGAGCCCCGAGGAGCTTCATCTCGAGCTGCCTCACCTCGGCGTGGCCCAGATCCACTCGGCGCTGGCGTACTACTGGGACCATCGCGAGTCCCTCGAGGCCGACATCGAACGGCGGAGGCAGGAGATCGAGGCGATCGGAGCGCGCGTCGGGCGACCCGCCGTTCTCGATCGGCTGCGGCGCTCGTCTCGCGCCTGGTGGCCGTCGGCCTGTACCTCGACCACAACGTGCGGCGGTCGGTGGCGGTAGGTCTTCGCCTTCGGGGCGTCGACGTGGTCACCGCATTCGAGGACGGGTCGCACCGCCTGCTCGATCCGGCGCTGCTCGACCGGGCCACGGAGCTTGGCAGGCCCCTCTTCACCCACGACGACGACCTGCTGGCGGAGGCCGCCGGCCGCCAGAGCCGCGGGGTCCGGTTCTCCGGCGTGATCTTCGCCGCCCAGGAGCGGATCGGAGTCGGCCAGCTGGTGGACGAGCTGGAGCTCGTCGCGACGATCGCAGAGCCGCACGACTTGATTGACCAGGTGCTCTTCCTGCCCTTGTGAGGGTGGCCGCCGCGGTGCCTGGGCGGCGGGCGCCGGCGTGAGCGGCCGTTGGCTGGGTCGCCGGAACGCAATGTCACCGGCCACGGTGGGGACCCCCGTGCGCCAGGAGACCCGCCTCGTGGAGGCCCCGCACCATCTCAACCAACTCCGGGGGCTCCAAGGCGCGGACGAGTCCGCCGAAGGACGCCACCCAGGCGGCGAGGTCGGGGAGGCCGGCGGCGTCGAAGGTGACGCGGCAGGCGCGGTCGGGGAGGTCCTCGACGGTCTGGGTGCGGTGGTAGCGGCGCTCGTGGGGGAGGTGGGCGAGGGTGGGGGAGAACTCGACGACGACGCGATGGACGGCGCCGTGCCAGACGCGGAAGCCGCGGCCGACGTAGGCCTGCAGGTCGAAGGCAGGGTCGGGGTCGAAGGGCTCGTCGAGGACTGCGGCGTGGTGGATACGGTCGACCAGGAACTTGCGGTGGTCGCGGCGGAGGAGGTCGTAGGCGACGAGGTAGAGGGCGCCGTCGACGTACCACACGCCGTAGGGCTCGACGGTGCGCTCGAGCTCGGCGCGGCGGTGGGCGGAGAAGTGGACGAGGCGCAGCCGGCGGTGCTCGCGGATGGCGCGCTCGACGGCCGCGATCTCGGCGCGGCGGCCGGCGTAGTCGCCGGCGGCGGGGACGGTGGCGAGAAGGCCGCCGCGGAGGCGGTCGACCCAGGCGCGGGCGCCCGGGGCCAGCGTCGCCTCGAGCTTGCTGCGCAGCTCGACGAGGGGCTCGGCGAGAGCGGAGCCGACCAGGGGGGCCAGCGCCTGCTCGGAGAGCAGCAGGGCGACCATCTCGGTGGGGTGGACGGGGATCGCCGGGCCGCCCTCGGTGGGCGTGAGCAACCGCCAGCGGTGGTCCTCCCCCTGGTAGAGCGGGAAGCCGGCGGCCATCAGCGCCTCGAGGTCGCGGTAGACGGTGCGCAGGCTGCCGAGCTCGGCGACGTCCTCGTGCAGCTCGGCGACAGTCAGGCCGTGGCGGGCGGCCTCGACGGCGCGCAGCAGGCGCCACTGGCGGATCAGCTGGTCATTGCGGGGCATGGCCGCCGCCGCGGGGGTCGGGTCGGGGACGGAGATCGCCACGCGCCATCGCACTCACCCTCATGTTGCGGCCAATCGATACTCACCCGGAGCAGGAAGAGAGAGCAGCCAACCGGAACTCTCGTGCCAGCGAGTGTACCGCAGGCGCGGCGGGGCGGTGTCGGAGATTCCTCGCTGTTGTCGCGCTGATCGGGTGATGTCACATGGGGGTCTTGCATGGGTGCCGGACTTGATCCGAGGATCTTGAGTTCAGATCGGGGTGTGCCTCCGCGGGCGCGGGTTGTGATCGAGGGTGGGGTGTACCACTGTCGTATGGAGCAGGCCCTCGCCCACGGCTCGCCACGACGTCAGCGCCCGAGGGCCACCACGAAACAGAGCGGCCCGAGGTAGAGCCCCGGGCAGATCATCCTCTAAGCTCATACAAATCAGTTGCCAAGGCGAAATCCTCGGATCCTGAAGCCTGAGACTGCTCACCGACCCCCTCGCCCACCTGGTCGGTCGCTCGGCACGGCGGGTCCTGGCCCGCGCCGCGGGCCCGGGCTTTCGGATTGACCACGAGGTAGTCTGCATGTAGATTGACATGTATGAGTACCAGGACCATCGCCGTCGACTCCGAGGTCTACGACCGGCTGGCGGGCGTCAAGAGGAAGGGGGAGTCCTTCTCGAAGGCCATCGACCGCCTCCTCGACGAGGTGAGCGCCGCCCACACCGGGGGCGACATTCTCCGTGGACTCGGGGAGCTTCCGGCCCTGGCCGAGGAGGACGCGAGGACGATGCTGGCGGTCGTCGCCGAAGACCGCCGAAGCGAAGCCTGGGCCGCGCATGATCTGCGTTGACACCACCTTCCTCGTCGACCTCTGGCGGGAGCGGGACCTGCCGGAGTCGGGCCCGCGGGCGTTGCTGCGGGCTCGCTCAGGCGAGGAGTTCGTGGTGCCCGCACACGCGGCCGGGGAGTTCCTCGAAGGCGGAGCCTCAGTGTCGCGCCGGAGGTTCGACGAGTCTCTTGCGTTCCTCCGGCTGTTTCGGGTGGGAGACGCGACCGTCGAGACGGCGTCGCGTTACGCCGTCATCGTCGCGCACCTGCGCCAGCGCTCAGACCTGGTCGGGAGGTCGAAGCCGGACCTCTGGATCGCGGCGTGGGCGGTCCAGCACGACGCTGGGCTCGCCACGCGCAACGCAAGGCACTTCCAGCACATCCCTGGGCTCGAGCTGGTCGAGTACTGACCGGCGCCCCCGGGCCCGTGTGTTTCACCACCTCGCGCCTCCCGCGGCGGGTCGTCTACGGGCACTCCAGGCATGGGTGCCGGGCGTGCGCCACAGGTGCCGGCCTGTAGGATCCGAGGAGCTTGAGTTCAGATCGGGGTGTGCCTCCGCGGGCGCGGGTTGTGATCGAGGGTGGGGTGTACCACTGTCGTATGGAGCAGGTCCTCGCCCACGGCTAGCCACGACGTCAGCGCCCGAGGGCCACCACGAAACAGAGAGGCCCAAGGTGGAGCCCCGGGGCAGATCATCCTCTGAGCTCATACAAATCAGTTGTTTAGGCGAAATCCTCGGATCCTGAAGCGTGGCACCGCTGGTAGCTAGGCTCGACCGGCTCTGACGAGGCGGGCGGCGGCCTGACCGAGCTCCTGGGCGGCGGTCCCGATGTCCGGAAGGTGCACGGTCACGATCGAGTACAGCTCCTCCGGAGTGACCTCGTCGTAGTGGTGGGTCAGACGGTTCCGGTAGCCGGCCATTTCGCGCACCGCCCGCGCGATCTCGGGTTCGGAGACCAGCCCGTGCGCCGCGAGCTGCGCGGCGACCTCTCGGTACTCGAGGCTTCCCTGCCCGAAGCCCTTGGCGAGGAGGTGACGGCCGAGATCGAACAGAGCCTCGAGGGCGCGCCGCAGCGCGGCGTCCGCCGCCAGAGGGTTCCTCCGGTCGCTCGTGAACTCCGCGATGTCGTTCTGCGGGAGCGCCCGCAGGTCGGACAGGCTCGACGACACCAGCCGCAGCTTCTGATCGACGATCTTGAGGTCGATCCCGGTCGGCGTCATGTGGTTGCGACCCCGAAGCGCTCGTTCTCCAGCTCGCGCTGGAAGGGCAGGAGGTCCGCCGCCCGCCGCATCACCAGGAGCTCATGGGCGTCGGCGACGGTGGAGTCCGGGGCGGCCACACGGACACCGTCGACCGCGGCGAACTGGAACAGCGGGTCGACCCTGTCGAGGGGCACCAAATCGACCCTGAGCGGCGCGAACACGTCCTCGAGCGCTGCCTGGAGCGCGCCCAGTCTCGCCACATCCACTCGGCCGCCCTGGAAGAAGACACCGACGTCGAGATCGGATCCCGAACCTGCGACCGGCTCGCCGCCAAGGCGGCGGTAGCCTTCGTCGGCCCGTGACCCGAACAGGTACACCGCCAGCAGGTCGAACCGGCGGCTCACTTCGTCGAGCAACCCACGACGATCCATGTCTCGAGTATACCGACGGCCGGGCATGCATGGGTGCCACCCATAAGAAGGCCGGTGTCAAGTGGGCACGGCGGCATTGAGTCCGCTCCAGAAGGGTCAGACGTCGCGGGAGTGGATTGTGAGCTCTCAGAGCGATGTTCCGCGTGGCCGGGCTTTCGGTGGTTTTC
>CAZKKP010000326.1:0-544 GCA_964553295.1 uncultured Thermoanaerobaculia bacterium
CCGCCGTAGCGGACGGCGGTGTTCTTGGCGAGGATCGTGATGCCGCGCTCGCGCTCGAGGTCGCCCGAGTCCATGACCCGTTCGGCGACTCGCTGGCCCTGGCGGAAGATGCCCGACTGCCAGAGCATGGCGTCGACCAGGGTGGTCTTGCCGTGGTCGACGTGGGCGATGATGGCGATGTTCCGGAACGCGGGACGGCTCATGGTGCTCCTCGGCCGCCCCGGGGGTCAGGCGGACCGCGGATTGTCCCACCGGGGCCGGCGGGTGTCAAAGCGAGCGGGGCGTGGGGGCGCACGGGCGATTGTCGCAGTCCGGTGTCGCTGCGCCGGGAGACAGGTTCTCAGGCGTCTCTTCGACGGTGGCGGTGAGGCGGCCGCAGCCACTCTGCAGCCCCCCGGCGAGTCGCCGTCGTCCCGCTTGTCCGCCGCGGCGGGGAGTTCGCGTAGACTCGCCGACAGGATGACCTCGGACGGAGTCGTGGACCGGAGGGGCGGCGCCCCGTCGGGGACGGTGGGCGTGGCCGACGGCGAGCCGCGGCCCGGGG
>CAZKKP010000326.1:554-4284 GCA_964553295.1 uncultured Thermoanaerobaculia bacterium
CCTCGCGCTCGTCGCGGCGGAGGTCCGCCCTCGGGCTGGCGTTGCTGGTCACGGTGGTGGTCGCGGTGCACTCGCCGATGCTGGCGATCCACCCCTGGGGCGACGACTTCGAGAACCTGCGGCTGGCCTACTCCGTCGACCAGTCGCCGTGGCGGGCGCTACAGCCGAACTACCTGTTCTTCCGCCCGGTGATGCTGCTGATGATGTACGTCAGCTTCCTGTTCTCCGGAACCCACCCGTTGGGCTACAACCTGGTCACGCTGCTCATGCTGGTGGTCAACGTGCTGCTCGTTCGTGCGCTGGCGCGACGGCTCGGCTTCGGGCGATGGGCGGCGGCGGCGGCGGCCGCTCTCTACGGCTCGTCGCCGCTGATGAGCGAAGCGACGACCTGGAGCGGCACCCGCGCCGACCAGATGATGGTGACCTGGTGTCTGCTGCTGGCGCTCGTCGCCCTCGGACCGTGGCGGCCGACGTCGCTCCGCTTCCAGGTGGCGACCGGGCTGCTGCTGGTGGCTGCCGCAGCTACCAAGGAGAGCTGGATCGTCCTGCCGATCGTGCTCGGCGCCACCCTGCTCGTGGTGCGGAGAGAGCCGCTCCGCGTCGTCGTGCCGGCCTGTGCCGCCGGCGGGGTGCTCGTCGTCGTCTACGCCCTCTACTTCGTCGTGTGGCCGGAGATCGCAGGGCTGAAGACGCCCCTCGACTACTCGGCCGAGGTGAACTCGCCGGTGGCAGCGGTGGCCAAGCTGCTGCGGATCGTGGCATGGTACGTGGGCCTGGGCCACCCGGAGGACTCGGGCGCGTGGGGGGTGGCAGCGGGCGCGCTCGCGGCGGCCGCGCTGGCCGCGGGGGCAGTGCTCGGTCGCCGCCGGGATGTCCAGCTGGGGCTCCTGCTGCTGGTGCTGCCGCTGCTGCCGACGTTGCACTTCCCGGTCAGCCCGACCCGCTTCAACGCCCTGCCTCTGGTCGGCTTCTGGATCGCCGTGGTGGGCCTGGCCGAGCACCTCGCTTCCGACCGCCGGGCCTGGCAGCGATTGGCCGCGGGGCTCGCCGTCGGAGTCGTCGCCCTGCAATCGGTGCTGCTGAGCTTCGAGATCCTCGACTACCGGTGGTACGGCGAGCTGCATCGCCAGCTCGTGGTCTACGTCGAGGAGATCGAAGACCTGCTGCCGGAGTCGGGCGTCGTGGTGGTGCTCAACGCCGGCGCCTTCGACGGTCCCGGTGCGTTCCAACGATCGGTTCGCGGCATGACCAAGTACATCTACCCGAAGCCGGGCGGAATGTGGGACCTCGTCTTCTTCCCGAGTCTTGCGGAGTTCGCCGGTCGGCCCTTCGAGGTCCGTGTTGAACCCGTGTCGCCCGATCGGATCTCACCGCGGACGATCACCTCGGCCGTGGTTCTGGTCTTCAAGGACCAGGGCTTCGCTCCCTGCGAGGAATGCCGCGAAGAGGTGCTGCGCCTCGTCTCCGCCGGTGAACCTCTGCCCGATAGGATCGGTGTGTACTCGTTCACCGCGGTCGACCAGCGACCCGTTGCTCTGAGCGGTACCTCGCCACTGAAGGGTCCCTGAGGAGTCATCGTGCTGCACGTCTACGTCGACGCCGACGCTTGCCCGGTCAAGGCCGAGGTGCTGCGGGTGGCCGACCGCTGCGGTCTCGAGGTGACGCTGGTTGCCGGCTCGTGGATGCGGGCGCCGGTGAGCCAGCGGGTCCGCCTCGAGGTGGTCGGCGGCGGCCTCGACGCGGCGGACCGGTGGATCGCCGAACAGGTCGGGGTCGACGACATCGTCGTCACCAACGACGTGCCCCTGGCCGCCCGCTGTGTCGAGCGCGGCGCCGCCGCGCTGCGCCCCGACGGGCGGCAGCTCACCGCAGAGAACATCGGCGCCGCCCTGGCCACGCGGGACCTGCTGCACGACCTGCGCGGCTTCGGCGAGGGCACCGGCGGGCCGCCGCCGTTCACCAGGCGGGACCGCTCCCGCTTTCTCGACGCCCTCGACCGCACCGTCCAGGCGATCCGGCGCCGACGCGAGGCGGTCGGGCCCTGACGCTCGAGACCGGGCGGCGGCGGGCGCGCTCCTCAACCCCCGCAGCGGTAGACTCGGGGCATGGTGGTGTCGGAGATCCGGTGCGCGACCTTCTCCCTCGACGAGGTGGCGGCGGCGGCGCTGCGCTGGGCGGTGGCGCCTCAGGCGACCTGGCGCTGCTGCGATCTCGGGACGGTCGGGCCGCGGGAGCTGTCAGCCCTCGGTGAGCTCGCCGGGGCGGGAGCGGCGCGGGACCTGCTCGGCCTGATGTCGGTGCTCGAGGGCGAGACCTTCGAGCCTCCCTGGGTGGTGTCGCTGCCGGAGGAGCTGCGGCTGGCGCTCGCCGGGCTCGGCGAGAGTGCGATCGCGCCGCTCGCCGGGCGCTGGGCGGAGACCGCCGGCATGCCGCCGGCCGAGCTCGCGCGAACCCTCGGGGCGCTGACGACGTTTGCCAGAACGAGCGCCGGGCCGTGGGCGCTGCGGGTCGATCGCGCCGCTCGCCGGGCGATGGACGACGGGAGGACGCCGTGAACCAGGATCTCGAGCACCTCAAGCTGCTGTCGATCTTCCACTACGTGGTCGGCGGGATGGCGGCGCTGCTCGCCTGCATTCCGTTCATCCACTTCTTCATGGGTCTGGCGATGGTCGCGGGGTGGTTCCCCGACGCCGATCCGGACGCCGCGCTCGGCGTGGTCGGGGGCGTGCTGATGCTCGTTGCCGGGGGCATCATCCTCGCCGGCTGGACCTTCGCCGGGCTCCTGGTCCTCGCCGGTCGTCGTCTGGCGGCGAGGAGGAGCTACACCTTCTGCGTCGTGATGGCGGGCGTGGCCTGCATGTTCATGCCCTTCGGGACCGTGCTCGGGGTGTTCACCCTCGTCGTGCTGCTGCGGCCGTCGGCGAGGGCGTTGTTCGAGGAAGGGGTCGGCGCGGACGCGCCGGCGGCGCCGTGACGGTCTGGACGACGATCGAGACGCCTCTCGGGGCGATGGCGCTGGCGGCCGAGGCCGGCCGCGTGATCGGCGCCTGGTTCGACGGTCGGCGACAGCCCGCGCCGGGATGGACTTCGGGCGCGGGCGCCCCGGTTTTGGCGGTCGCCGCGGAGCAGCTCACCGAGTACTTCAGTGGCATGAGGCGGTCCTTCGAGCTGTCGCTCGCGCCGGCCGGCACGCCGTTTGAGCGTGAGGTGTGGCGGCGGATCGGAGAGATCGGCTTCGGCGAGACCACGACCTACGGCGCGCTCGCGGCGACCCTCCGAAGGCCTTCCGTGGCCCGGGCGGTGGGGGCGGCGACGGCGCGCAACCCGCTCGCCGTCTTCGTGCCCTGCCATCGGGTGGTCGGCCGGAACGGCGCCCTGACCGGCTACGCCGGTGGTCTCGAGCGCAAGCGGGCGCTGCTCGAGCTGGAGCGCGCCGCTGTGCTCAGCCGTCGATGACGTCCGCGACCCGGCTCTCGACCACGTCGGCGAGGCGCGGGTCGAGGCCGAGCGGGGCGGTCACCCTGACCTCGACGCCAGGATGGCGGGCGGCGGCCTCGGCGGCGAGGCGCGGAATGTCGTCGTCGGCGTGGCGGCCGGGCAGCAGGAAGTAGGGGTGGACGACCACCAGCTCGGCGCCGCGGGCGACGCAGCGGTCGAAGGCGGTGGCGAGCGACGGCTCGGCGAACTCCATGTGGGCGGGCTCGACGATTTCCCGACCGGTACGAGCCGC
>CAZKKP010000326.1:4294-4953 GCA_964553295.1 uncultured Thermoanaerobaculia bacterium
TACAGCTTCGCCACCTCCTCGAGAAGGCTGTTCGAGGCGCTGCGCCGCGAGCCGTGGTCGACCAGGATCACGGCCACGCGAGTTCCGGCGGGCACGGGCTCCGCGGCGGGCGCCGGGCGGTCGACCTGGTCGGTCAGGGCGCGTCCGCCTGGAAGCCGCGGGCGGGCCGGAAGACGGCGTCGCCGGTGACCTCGTCCACCCGTGAGGCGTAGCCGTACCAGGGAAGGGTCGGGTCCGAGCAGGTGACCTCGATCCAGCCGTCGAGCAGCCGGTCGACGCCGAAGGTCGAGAGGCTGCGCTGGATCACCCCGGGGACGGTGAACACGAGCTCGCCGGCGCCGACCTCGGCGCCGGCGGTGTCGCGCACCCTGACGTCGAAGCTGATTGCCGTGCCGCTCGGCACGAAGGGCACGAGCACGCCCATGTTGGTCCGGTAGAAGCTGTCGTGGGCGATGCCGCCGATGAAGCCGCGGTTGGCGACGAGCAGGCCGAACGAGTCCTGGCCGAAGGTGCCGCCGGTCGGCGCGACGTTGTAGGTGCGGGTGCTGACCATGAGCGGGGCGCCGTCGGCCGACAGCACGCTCAGCCCCCCCTTGGCGTTGCGCAGGCCGAACACCGACTCGACGACAACCCCATGTTCTCCGCCTCCGCCGACCTCT
>CAZKKP010000327.1:0-3387 GCA_964553295.1 uncultured Thermoanaerobaculia bacterium
TCGCCCGCCGGCGCCGTGGCGGGTGGTACCTCCGCGTGTCCCAGAGAGCACGTGACGATCCCGAGCACGGCGGCTGCACTGGCAATCCTGATGGTCCGATGGTGCATGACGTGGTGTCCTCCGTTATGGACAGGGTTTCAGTGTCGCAGATTGAACTCGGGCGAACGCGTTACGGGTCCGACCGGATGTGGGCGGTTTCTCTCGGGTGAATGGTGGTTCGCGGCATCAGAACCTCCACTGGAGGTTGCCGGCGATGCCGACGGAGGCATTGGTCGAGTAGCTGCCGACCGGGTCGCCGAGGACCCCGCTGCTGTCGATCTCGCCGTCACCGAGGTCGGCGCACAGCAGCTGCGCACCCCAGCTGAAGCTTCCGGTGCGCTGGTTCTGGACCCCGGCTCCGACACGGACCTGGCGATCGACTGGGAGATCCGCAGTCCGATCCTCGCCGTCGGTCGGCGACGTGTCGTAGGTGGCGCCGAAGCGAAGCAGCCAGGCGTCGCCGAGCCGGTAGTGAACACAGGCGCCGAAGCGGTAGGCGTCCTCCCAGCTGCGGGGCAGGGTCGCGGTGCCTACCTGGCCGACCGAGACGTACTGGTTTTCGAGCGCGCTCCAGTCCTCCCAGCCGACCGTGCCGACGAGCGCCGCCGTGTCCGAGAGGCCGTGATGAAAGCCCACCCGGAGCACATCGGGCAAGGTCAGGGTCGTTTTCCCACGCACCCTAGTATCCCCACCATTCATGGGATCAAAACAGCCAGCGGGCACTGCCGGGTCTTCAAAGAACTCTCAAAGATCCTTCAAGGTCGTGTCGATCGGAGGCCGGGCCCGCCGCCAGGGCCGGGCGTGTACTGTCGGAGAGGCGGTGCTCGAGGTCGAGCCCGGTGGTGGTTCTGAACTGCTCGTCGTCGGTCCAGGGCACCTTCTGCCGCCACCGGAACAGCCAGTGCTCCGCCAGCTCGCGATGCCACCGGTACCGGGCCTTGACGTACGGGTCAGGCGGCCAGCTCTCTCGGATCCCGGCGCTGAGGTTGAGGAGTCGTCGGCCCATCTGGTGTCGATGAGCACGAGGCCCGCCAAGCGGTCTCGGTGGTGGGCCGCGACCCGCAGCGCAACGTACCCGCCCATGGAGTGGCCGCCGAGGACGAAGCGCTCCAGGCCAAGGTGATCGGCGACTCGGATGACCTCGCCGGCAAGCTCGTCCATGGTATAGCCCGACTCGCGTGCGTCAGACGATCCGAAGCCGGGCAGATCCAGAGCGACCACCCGTCCGACCCGTTCCACCAGGGGGCGCATGTCCGCGAACATCTCGGACGAGAGGGGAAAGCCGTGCACCAGGAGGAGCGGGATCCCGCGGCCTCCGTCCTTCACTTCCACGCCACGCCCGTTGTCGGCAGTCATCCGCATCGCCACCTCCCTGCGGGCCAGGTCGCCGGCCGGGCAGAGGTTCCAGGGGCAGATGCCGCCAGGCCGATACCGACCCGTGGGCCTGCACCGGTGCACTTCGGCCTCATGAGACGCCGGGCTTCGCGACACATACCTCAAACCTGGCCGTCGCGACCTCAGCCGAAAAGCGTTCTTTCTACCCGGTGGCAAGGGCGCGCCGTGGGTACTAACTACGTACGTGCCCGCCGGGGTGATGATAGGTGCCACGTTCACTATGCAGCAGCCCGGCGACGACAGCGATTCAGCGGTGAACGCACAGGCGCGGGGCGTGCGCCAGGCGAAGCCTGGGGAGAAGCTGGTCAGGTCAGACGAGCCCGACGATCTCATCGCAGCGTCGGCAGACCTCCGAGCAACCGTGGCCCGGATCAGGCATTTACAAGACTATCGAAGATGTGGCTATCGATGGTGTCTGCGACGCAGTCGCAACAGGTGTCGGAACTCCAAGGGGATGCTGCCCGCAGAGCCGAAACCAGGGCTGCCGGCGTCCTGCGGCCCAATTCCCGCGATCGTCTTCACCTGCCGATGTGCCGGAAGGCGCGTCGTGTCATGTCATTACACGAGGCCTCCACCAGCTGACAGGACCGCTCGATGTGCTCCGCGCCCATCAGTCCCGTCAATCTCCCGGACTCTTTGGTGGTTTGAACCCTGCCACAGCCGAAGGGTCGCCCGGGGCGCCCTGTCACCGAGATGCGGAGCCGCCAGGCGTCCGAGCCCGCGCCCCGGCCGAGACGTCCGGCTGATCGTCACCGGTTACGGCGGTATGGTGTTTCTGGCACGGCTTCCGGCGCCGTCATGGTCCGGTATGCAGCAACCGGCGCGACGGGAGTGTTCCCGGCGAAGACGCCGAGCGGGAGCCGCCGTCGAGGCAGGAGATCGACGGCCTCCCGAGCGCTCGGCCGCGGCGCGGCTCGACGATGCGGTCAACCAGGACCTCGCCGTGAAGAGCCGGTCGGCGGGTCCGACCTGACCTGTGGCACCACTCCGCCGGGTCGGCCGTGGTGGGGGACGGCGTCCTCGACCTCTCGAGGATCGACGAACGTCTGCCGCGACGGGCTGTAGTAGAGGCAACCGGTCTCTTCGGGGGGGAGAGCGCTGACGAACGGCTCCACCGCATTCAGGGCGTCGAGCCATTCGGCCTTCACCGCCAGGAGGTCGAGGGGCTTCGCGAGGTCCAGGCGCGCGAGATCCTCATAACGCAACCGGCCCCGCCTTCGGAGAAGCTCCAGTATGGAAAGCGGCGAAAAACCAGGGTCCTTGCCACACGCGGCCCAGCAGAGCGCGCCGAGCACCAGGACTTGCCGGTGAACGTGAAGGGTGTCCAGAACGTCACGTGCCTCGTCGCGTCCTGCAAGCGCGAGCACCTTGTTGACCGCGAGGTCCACCGGGTGCAGGACGTATCCGAATCGAGGGTCGTGCACCGTGGGCAGGAACCGCCAGTCCGAGTCGCGCGCCCACTCGACCCTGGTCGCACCGGCGCCCTTGCGAACCACCGCGCGCACGTAGCCTGGTTGACTGAGTTCTACAGCAAGCGAGAAGCCATGTCGCTCGAGCAACTGGCGGTCGGCGTTGTAGGCCTCGGCGACTCGGGCCTCGGAATCGTGGAAGTAGTCCAGATCCCGGCTGTATCGCGCCGTGTTCGGCTCGAGCAAGATTGCGGCGCCCCCCGCCAGGTACGAGTCGAACGACCGGTTCTGAGCGAGCAGCCGAGCCAGGCCCTCCTGGTACTCGGTCAGCGGCACAGCTTCCTCGCGGCTTCCCAGGCGTCGCGTCCGCCGTGCTTGCGGAGCTGGTTCGCGACCCAGGGGACGTCCTGATGCCCGACACGGTAGGAGGGGTCGAACGACCAGAAGCACTGCGCATGGAAGCGCCGATACAGACGGCGGGCCTCGCGCACCCGCACCATGGCTCGTGCGGTCTCGGCGTCCAGAACGCGGCGGCTCTTCAGGC
>CAZKKP010000327.1:3397-4949 GCA_964553295.1 uncultured Thermoanaerobaculia bacterium
CCCGCCGGCCGATTCGAGCGAGATAGGAGCGGACCGCGTCCTTCATGATCAGAACATAAACCGCTTATGATGTGAGGTCAACTGTTCCGGTCAGACAGCCCCCCTCTTTGGTTGGCGGGAGCGGCTGCCCGGGCAGTCGTGCTCGGGCAGGCCGGCGAGCCGCAGGAGCACGACGCCGTGTGCCGCGAGATCCTGACGGAGAATCGGGTCAGACGATTCCGGCGATCCTGTCCCAGCGGCGGCAGACCTCCGAGATCATCGGGCCTGGGCGGCCTCTTGGGAATGCACGACCTGCGGACGACAGTTGCAAACGGCCGAGCGATCATGTCCACCGAACGCGCTTCGATGCCGCCCAGGATGTCGCCATGGCGGGTCGTGCGGCACTTCTTGCCGTCGATCTCCGGCTGCCTGCTGTGGCTGGCGGCGATGGCTCTGCTGGCGACCGCCGGGGTGCTGGCCGGTCTCATGTCGCTCGCGGTGGTCAACGACGAAGGCGAGGCCAACCCGGGCGTGGCCCTGTTCCTCCTGTCGGTCCTGGCCATTCCGGTGGTGGCGCTGCTGTCGATCGCCGCCGTGGCCGCCTCGAGCCGGCCCGGCGCCCGTGCACTGCTCCTGGCGACCACCAGCGGCGTACTGGCGCTCGGCGCCTACAGCTGCGGCCACGGCATGGTCGCCCTGGACACGCCCCCGGGCCCGGCCTGGATGTGGAGCGTGGCGACCTACGGTAGCGGCGCCACCATCGCCGCCGCCGGCGCGCTCGCCCTGCTCGCGTTCACTCCCCACTGGGTGCGGCAGTCCCTGGTTGAGGATCGCGGCGGGTACGTTCGTCAGTCGATCCTCGACCGGGGCAGCGTGGCGGTGTCGGAGCTGGCCTCTGGCCTGGGCCTTGCTGACGAGCAGGTTCAGGAGACCGTCGTCGACCTGGTGGCCGATGGCGAGCTGAACGCCCGGATCGACGACCGCGCGGGCCGAGTCCTCACGGTGGACCACCTGAGTCGGCAGCAGGAGCGCCTGGCCCGACTGATCGTCGATCGCGGTCGCGAGCGCATCGTCGTCCTCGCCGGGACGCTCGGTGAGCCCACCGGGATCGTCGAGGGTTGGGTCGACGAGCTGAGGATTGCCGGCGTCGTCGATGCCACCGTCGATCGGGGCCGTGAGCTGGTGATCTGGGCGCCCCTGGGCACGCGAGAGCCGGGTCTCGAGCTCGAGCTGCGCAGCTGCACGGGCTGCGGTGGGCCGCTGCGGGCGGTAGGCGGCGGACTGTTCCGCTGTGTGTACTGCTCTGCGGAGCTCGAGATCGGGGGCGCGTGAATGGCGTCGAACACCCCCTGCGGCGCCGGCAGCGAGCTGCGCGAGGCTGTGTGGCGGCGGTCGCTGGAGCATCAGGCGCCCCGGATGTCGTGGTCTCGGGTGCTGGCCGCCCTGATGCCGCGACCGGGGGCGGCGGTGGTGGCCATGGTCGCGGTCTGCTCCATGCTCCCGGGTCTCGGCCTCGCCGGTTTCGCTCTCAAGCTGGCCGAGGGCGATGACATCGCCACCGTGGTCGGGGGCG
>CAZKKP010000328.1:0-4614 GCA_964553295.1 uncultured Thermoanaerobaculia bacterium
CGGTGGTGCCGCTCTCGAAGCCGTCGGCGAACAGTGTCATGGCAGGGGTGACCCACAGCCGCACGCGGATCCGGCCGCTGTGGATGTCGTCCAGCCCCCGGTTGACCCTCAGCGTCGTGCTGGTGAGGCGATCCCACCAGGCGCCGAAGATCTCGGTGTCACCGTTCGAGTCGCTCCCGTCGCCGCCGAAGAAGAGGTGGTTCTTGCCGGTCGTCGGGAAGTCGCTCTCCATGTTGAGGTCGACCACCAGGTCGTCGACGGGCACGCCGAGGTTGTGAGTCCAGATCCACTGCCCCGGGTCGGTGTAGTTCCAGGCGGTGAAGTAGTCGAAGGCGTTGTTCTTCCAGATCCTCAGGCGGACCTGCTCGGCCCGGTCGTCGTCGGTTCTGCGCTGCACATCCACCGAAGAGTTGGTGAGGGCTCGCCAGCAGAAGCCGACTGACCGGGGAGTGCCGCCGGAGTCGTCGTAGCTGTCGCCGCCGTATGAGCCGTGGTGGCGACCGAGGGCGGCGGACCTGGCCTGGAGGTCGACGACGTAGTCGCTGGCCACCCCGCCGAGGTCGTGGGTGAGGGTCCGGGTCTGCCCGGGAGTCATGTCGCGCCAGCCGGAGTCGTAGTCCGGCATGGGCGCCTGCCACAGCCGCACCCGGGCCTGGGCGGCAAAGGTGCCCTGGTTTCGTCGAAGAAGGTAGACCGCGCTGTCGGTGAGGGAGAACCACTCGACTCCGACGGAGATGTTGTTGTAGGTGTCGCCGCCGTAGCTCAAGGAGTGAACGCCGAAATCGTAGGTTGGGTCCTTGATGCCCATGTTCAGGACGTACATGTCGGGATCGCCCCCGAGGCTGTGGGCGAAGGGGGTGGTGACGGCGATGGGCAGATTGGTCCAGCCGCTGTCGTACTTGGGGGCGCGGTCCTGCCACACGCGCACGCGGACCTGGTCGGCGTAGGCGTCCCAGCCGTGGCGGTAGACCATGACCTTGCTGCCTGTCAGCTCGTACCAGTGGGTGCCGGCATGCACGCTGTCAGTGGCGGTGACGGGGATCCGGTCGCCGCCGAAGCCGCGGTGGTTGACCCCCATTCCCGACACTGCAGTGTCCTTGAGCTGCACGTCCACCACCAGGTCGTTCCACGGGCCGCCGAGGCCATGGTCGAGCACCAGGGCGCCTGCCGCCGCGATCGACTGCCAGCCGCTGTCGTAGTCCGGGTTCTGTCGCCGAAACAGGCGCACCCTGACCTGGCTGCAGAAGCTGTCGTCGGCGGCGCGGTGGACCTTGACCGAGCTCGTCGTGAGGTTGTGCCAGTAGGCGCCGCCGGTCTTCGCGCCGGAGCTCCAGAAGGAGTCGCCGCCGTAGCCGCCCTTGTGGACCCGGGCCGGGCTGCCCCCCATGAAGGTCAGGTCGACGACGTAGTCGTCGGTCGAACCGCCGAGGCCGTGGCTGAGTGTCAGATCGCTGCCGGCGCTCACCGCGGTCCAGCCGCTGTCGTAGTCCGGCGAGGGCGCCAGCCAGATCTTCACTCGCGCCTGGTGGGCGGCGACGTCGTTCGACGACCGCCAGAGGAAGGCCGAGCTCGAGGTCAGGCTGTACAGCGTGACGCCGATGGTCTCGTTGCCGCCCGCAGTGGTGAAGGAGTCCCCGCCATAGCCGGCGAGGTGCACCGAGGGGCTCTCGCCCAGGTCGCGGAGCTGGACGTCGACGACGTAGTCGTCGCTCGAGCCGCCCAGGTCGTGGGCGAAGTTGTTGAAGCCGACCGACAGGTCGCGCCAGCCGCTGTCGTAGGCTGCGGCGCCGTGAAGAGCGTCGTCTGCGGCGACTCCGCCGGTTGCGATCACTGCTGCTACGGCGGCGACGGCCGCCATGAAGAACCGCCGGATCCTCGGAACCCTCGAGCCTCGGTGCATCGTCTACCTCCCTGGTCGTCCCCGACGAAGCTGCTGGCGGGGTCGTCTTACGGGGCGAGTTGCAAGACGGCGGCCACCTTGCCGAACGTCTCTCAAGTAGATGCCTGGTGGGTGCTTGGACGGATGTCGCCGGATCCGCCGTGGCGGCGGGCTGTCGCAGGTCCGGAACGGTCGTCGCAGACCTGCTACAGGCGCCCGAGTCTGGGCGGGCTCGTCAGGCGTCGATGTCCCGGGCAAGGCGCCTGGCGAGGGCGAGCTCCTCGGCGGTGCGCGGGCGCAGGCGCGGGTCGAGTGCGATGGCGCGCTCGAAGGACGCAGCGGCGCGCTCCTCAGCGGCCCTGGCTCCAGCATCCGACCCGGAGGCGGTAGCTCGCAGCAGCCACAGCCGTGCCTGCACAACCTCCGCCTCGGCCAGCGAGGGGTTTGCCGCCAGCGCGCGGGCAGCGGTTGTCAGGCCCTTCTCGATGTGGGCCTCGGAATCCTCGCCCCGGGCCTTCGCCGATCTGGCCTCCTCGAGGGAGGCAGCGGCGGCGACCACCGTCGCCTCGACTCCGGTCGCGCCTTCGAGGGCCTGCCAGCAGGCGTGGAGGGCTGCGGCCGGGTCCAGGCCCTGGGCGACGTCGAGACGGCAGCGTTCCAGCTCCACTCGGGCACAGATCACCCGCGCCTCCTCGAGACCGGGGTCGTGGGCCAGGGCCGCCTCGATGGCTGCACGGGCCGCACCGAGATGACTCTCGGCGCTCCCTCCGGCTTCTGCCGCCACCCGGGCCCAGACCAGGTAGAGTCGAGCCCTCTCGACCTCCGCGGGGGCGTGCCCGGAGCGCAGCGTGAAGCCGGTACGGAAGGCGGCCTCCGCAGCCGAGAACGCGGCTGTCGGGTCAAGCCCTTCGCACCACTGCAGCTCGCCCTCGAGCCGATGGCAGACGGCGAGGTTGAAGTGCGGGCTGGCGTAGCCTGGGCGGACATCGCAGGCCCTTTCCAGGGCCGCGCGCGCGGCTGTGAGCGAGGGTCGAGGGTCCTCGCCCCGGCCCAGCTCGTACTCGGCCTGTAACCGCCACACCTCGCCGAGGTTGTTGAGGGCGAAGCTGTAGCCGGGCGACAGCCGGATGGCCTCGGTGAAGGCCGCGGCCGCCTCGGAAAGGCCGCTCCGCGGGTCCTCACCGCGAGCCTGGGCGCGTCGCGCGAGGTCGGTGAGGACGATGCCGAGGTTGTTGTGCTGGATGTGGCCACCGGGGCGAATCGAGAGCGCGCGGCGGTAGGTCTCGGCGGTGGCCGCGAGCAGGGCCTCGGGGCAGGCGCCGGCGCGCTCTTCGAAGCGTGCCAGGTCGTGCAGCACGAAGGCGAGCCCGGAAAGAGCGCCGACGTTCTCGGGGTCCTGGTCCGCCGCGGTGCGCAGTAGGGTCGCCGCCTCCTCGAGGAGCTGCCGGCGCTCCGCCCCGTGGGCAAGCTGCCACATCGCTCGTCGTCTCAGAGCCACACCGAGCACCTGGTGGTTCCGCGCCGACGGCTGCAGCTCGGCGGCGCGTCGCAGGCTCGCGAGGGCGCCGTCGAGGGCCCGGGACACGTCCTCGCCCCGGAGATGGGCGGCATTGGCCCACTCCAGCCCGACCATGCCGGCAGTGGCATGCACCTGGGGGTTGGCCGGCGCCAGGTGCTCCGCCTGCTCGACCCAGTGGAGAGCACGCTCGAGCGGCTCGCGCCAGTCCTGGTTGGTCCACTCCATGTCGCCGAGTCGCGCCAGCTCGACCTCGACCCGGAGGAGCACGCTCTCGACCAGCTCGGGGTCGACCTCGAGGGCCCGCTCGACCACCTCGAGGGCGGTCCTCAGGCGGTCCTCCCCGGCGACCACGCCACGTCGGTCGTCTGCCGTGATGCGGACCACGAGCGCCCGACCCAGACCGAGGTGGCAGCGTGGATCGCTCGGCGCGATCTCGAGGGCCTCCCGGTACGCCTGCTCGGCTGTAGCGAAGGCGACCGCCGCGATGTCCGGCTGGTGGACGTCCTCCGCGGCCTCGGCCATGGCGAGGTGTGTGTCGCCTTCGAGGAGCTTCGCCTCGTAGTGCCACGGCAGGCGGGAGTGGGTTGCTCGAGCGAGCTCGAGCGCCTCCTGATGCCGGCCGTCGAACAGGGCGATCAGTCCCTGGACGTACTCCGGGGTTTCGAGCGCGAGCCCTCCGCTGCGCTCGAGCCATGCCACCGCCGGGTCGCGCAGCTCACGTTCGAGACGGCGTCGGGCAGCCTGGCGATCCCCGGGGTCTCCGATCTCGCCGAGGTGGGCCAGGGCGGCAGCATACTGCCGGCCGATGGCGAGCCCCAGGGTGTAGGCGACCTCCTCGGCGCGATACCCGGCCGTCCAGGCGCGCTCGAGGTCGACCACCGCGGCGTCGGTCTCACCGAGGGCCAGCCGGGCGCTGCCGAGCGCGTACAGGCCGGGGCCTCGGCCGCGCCGGCCGATTCGCTCGATCTGCCGCTCGAGCTCGGCCATTCGGCCGCGCACCACTGCCTTGTGCGGGCGAATGTCGTGGCGCGGGATCGTCCAGGCGCGCCACATCAGGCCCTGGATCCTCTCGATCTCCTGGCCGAAGCGCTGCGCCGCGGCCGTTTGCCTGGCGGCGCGCCAGCGTTCGCTGACCGCCACGCTGCCGGCCGCGGAGGCGAGCAGAAGGCTGGCGGCGACCAGGACGGCCCGGACCTGGTGTCGCCGTACCCACTTG
>CAZKKP010000328.1:4624-4920 GCA_964553295.1 uncultured Thermoanaerobaculia bacterium
GAGTCTGTAGGACGTCGACCCGGAGAACGACGGCACCGGCCGGCTCTCGAGCCAGGCGGTCAGCTCGTCGGCGAGGGCCGCTGCCGAGTCGTGGCGCTGGCGAGGGTCCTTGCGCAGGCAGCGCTCGACGATGGCCGCGAGGTCGGGTGCGACGTCGGGGCACAGCTGCCCGAGAGGGTCCGGGGCTTCGGCCAGGATGCGGGTCATCACCTCCATCGGGCTGCCGGCGCCGGGAAACGGCGGCCGGCCGGCGAGGATGGTGTAGAGCGTGCACCCGGCGGCGTAGACGTCCGTCC
>CAZKKP010000329.1:0-4916 GCA_964553295.1 uncultured Thermoanaerobaculia bacterium
CCTCTGGCTTCGCTCCTGGGGGTTCCGGATCGGGCGCCTGGCCCAGCGAAATGGTGAAGGTCGAGCCGAGGGTCGGAGGTTCGGTGGTGGGGTGTTGTAGCGCCTGATCGGCGCCGCTTCTCCGGGCCCTGTGGAGGATCGGGGATCGGTGTTGGGTCTATACCCGACGCCACCTCATCGGTAGACGGCGCTGCGGTGTCCGACGCGGACTACGGAGACGAGGAGCTCCTGCCCGTCGTAGGAATAGATGACTCGAGAGGGTCCGACCCTCAGGCGGCGAAATCCCTTCCATTCGGCGCTCATGGTTATCCCCTTGAGGGGATCGTCGAGAAGGCCCTCGACGGCGGTCACGATCCGTGCGCAGTCGCGCAATGGAAGCGCCGCCACCTCTTTAACGGCACGTCGTTCCCAGCGGATGGTGATGTCAGTCGAGGCCGAGCTCTTTGCGCACATCAGTGTGCTCGACCCACTCGGCGTCGGGATCGCGGAATCGGCTCAGGGCAAGCTCGAGATCTTCGCACTCGTCGAGGTGGCGCTCCAGCGCCTCGAGGATGAAGGATGTCTTGGAGCGCTTGGTCTCTCTGGCGAGGGACTCGAGACGCTCGGCGAGCTCGTCCGGCAGCCTGATCGTCTGGCTTACCACGTTCGCACCTCCGTATGTAATGTAAGACATGCACTCCAAGTCGTCAAACGTGACGGTGCCTCCCGGTGCCGGAAGATGTTCACCACGTGCACATTTCCACCACTTTCGTCAGTGATGGGTAACGGGTGACTCGGTCACCGTTGGGCCAATCCGGTCCTCACGGGGACGCAGCGGTGAACGCGCGAACAACCCACAGGCGTGCCCTTCACCGGACCGCAGCCAGCGCCGCGAACCAGCCGCGCACACTCGGTCCGCGGAGGGCTGACGCACCTCTTCCCCTATCCCTATCCGTCGCAACGTCGTGCGGGGGGGTCGGCGGGCGGGGGCCCGGAGCGACGTGGCGACGGCCGCCGCGGTCGCCCTGGCCCGCTGAAGAAGGGATAGCGGACAGCGCATGGAACCCTGGCGAATCCCTGGGGAATCCTGGGGGTTTGGAGAGGACCACCGCGACCTTGCGGCCCAGATTCTCAGAAGACAGCCACGCTGGAGGAGTACCCATGCGTCGATCCAGAGTGTCTGCGGCCGCTCTCCTGACTGGCGCCAGTATTCTGTGCGGTGCGTCTTCCTCGGCTGCACTCGAGCCGCCGGTCGAGATCGCGCGGGTCCATCTCCGGCTCACCGACGGCGATGGGGAGCTCGTGGCGGCCTCGTCCGGCGCCACGGAACGCGCAGACGTGCGCTGGGACGGTACCGACGTCGCCGTCCACCTCGCCCTCACGCCGTCGTCTGACCTGCTGGAGGCGAACCTGCTGATGCCCGGGACGATCGTGACGAGCACCGTAGCCTGCCCTGCAGCGGTCGGCGCAGCAGCGCCAACGCCGGTGTCGATGCTCGAGCTTCGAGTAACCGTCGGCGAGCACGCGCGCCCCACTGGGGCGAGCAAGGAGGAGGCAGCGGCCCGCGAGCTGGCGACGCCGATGGTGCGCATCTCCGGCCTGCGCATGATGATCGGCGGCACGGTGCGGGAGCTGCGGGAGATGACCGTCGCGGCCGGCCGGGTGGTCTCCCTGGTCGAGTTCGCGCCGGAGATGGCTGGCGGATTCGAGCTCGACGCCGACCTTTCGGCCACCGGCGATCGCACCCCGATCGAGCTCGAGCTCAGTCTGCTGACGGGAAGCCGGGTGGTCGCCAGAAAGGAGGGCTCGACCACAGGTGGCAGTCTCCGCTCGGCCGACGGGGGCCTGTTGTGCGGTCCCGACTGCAAGCAGTCGGTCGCCTTCGTTGCGCCTGGCACATCCATCGAGCTCCTGGCCGAGCCGACCGACAGCGGCACGATTGCGGGCTGGAGCGGTGGCTGCACGACCCTGGTCGACAACCGGGTGGCAATGACGGCGCCCGAGCAGCCCACCACCGTGACCTGCACTGTGGCCTTCACCGGTCCAGAGCCGGACCTCGCCCAGGACGGGCGCGACGGCACGTGGACGAACCCGTCCACGATCACCGTTCCGGAGTCGGGGGCCGCCACGCCCTATCCGTCGTCGATCCTGGTGGAGCAGGCTGGCGGCGCCATCCTCGACGTCGATGTCACCCTTTCCGGGATCTACCACACCTTCCCCGACGACCTCGACATCCTGCTGATCTCAGCTTCCGGCGACAGCGTCGTCCTCATGTCCGACGCGTGCGGTGGCACCGATCTGAGCACGTCGATCAACTTCGACGACGAAGCGCCCGGACCGATGCCCGACAGTGGCCCGTGCTCCGACGGCTGGTACTTCCCGACCGACTACGACGGGGGAGACGCCTGGCCCGCGCCGGCACCGGGCGGCAGCCACGGCTCGATGCTGGCCGAGCTCAACGCGAAGAACCCCAACGGGCTGTGGAGCCTGTACGTCCACGACGACTCCGGCGCCGACTCCGGGTCGATCGCCGGCGGCTGGTCGATCTCGCTCGTCGTCGACCCTGCGGAGGTCGTCATCCCCGCCACCGGGACCGGCGGTCCCGCAGCTCCCTACCCGGTGACCATGTTCCATGCGTTGCCGGTTCAAGGGCCCATCGCCGACGTCGAGATTGTCTTCAACGGGGTGTTTCACACCTATCCCGACGACCTCGACATGCTGCTGGTCTCACCCAAGGGAACCGGCGTCGTGCTGATGTCCGACGCGTGCGGGTCGCAGGATGTCACGTCCGCCAACTGGATCTTCTCGGACGACGAGCTCTCGGTCATGCCGGACGAAGGGCCGTGCACGTCGACGCCGGCCTACTACCTCCCTTCGAACTACGGGGCCGGCGATTCCTGGCCGGCGCCAGCGCCGCCCGGGCCGTACGCCGCCAGCTTCGCCGCGTTCGACGGCGAGAACCCGTACGGGGAATGGAAGCTCTTCGTCACCGACGACACGAACGGCGACGCGGGGTTCATCGAAGGCGGGCACCTGTACATTTCCGTTGGAGGGACTTCCATCGCCGTCCCGGGCAACGGCTCGGTGGGCCCGGGCGAACCCTATCCCCTGACCCTCTCCATCTCCGGCCTGACGGGCGAGATCACCGGCGCCACAGTCGAGATCCCGGACCTCCACCACAGCTTCGGCGACGACGTCGGCCTGCTGCTGCAGTCGCCGGCGGGCACAACGGTGCTGCTGATGGCGAACGCATGCGGCGGCCGCCTGGACGACGCGAGCTTCTGGCTCAACGACGGCGGACCTGCGATGCCTGACGATGGCCCGTGCTCGTCTGCGGTGTATCGACCGACCGCGTACGGCACGGTCGAGTTCCCGGCGCCGGCGCCCGCCGGGCCGTACGCGACATCCCTCGCGGCCTTCATCGGCGAGCCGGCCAACGGGGCCTGGAAGCTCTGGGCCGTCGACGACTCGACCGGCGACGTTGGCTTCTTCGGCGAGCCGCCGATCCTCGCCTTCAGCCTCGAAGTCAACTTCATCTTCGTCGACGGCTTCGAGACCGGTGACACGGCGAGGTGGTCCGCCTCCGTCCCCTGAGCCGCGGCGACCCGCGCTCGGCTGCGGCCAAAACCGAAACCGTGTCGAGGAGCGCGGGCCTCCGGCCCGCATCGTGCGTTGCAGAGGACCCCAGCCCCCGCGGGCGAGACGGCGCGCTCCGGGGAGTGAGCGCTTCGATGGGCGGAGGGTGCCAGGGCCGACACTTTGGCATTTTGGGTGGTATCGTCGGCGGTGAGGAGCAACCGGGAGGCGCCGGGGGATGCCGCGTCGGCCGAGAGTGTTCGTAGAGGGTGGCATCTACCACGTGTACAACCGTTTCACCCGCGGTGCGGAGATCTTCCGGGAGGGCGATCCTCGATCTCCCGCGCACGGTCGTTGACCGGGACACTCTGGCCGTTTTCGCCTGGGCTGTGATGTCCAACCACCTTCACCTTGCGCTCCGGGTCGGGCCGGTTGGTCTGGGCCATGGGCTGCAGGAGCTGTGGGATAGCGCTCGACGGTCGAGCGCCGCGAGTTGGCCAGGCGACCTCACGGCCTCATCGCGGCACTGAGCACAGGGCAACGGTCCGGACGGGCCGGATCGGCGCCTGCACCGGCGGGCCCTGGTCTCTGCTAAGCTGGCATCCGGAGCCGCGATGGACGTTGAAGAGCATGTCAAGTACTGGCGATCGAGTGCGGTAGAGGACTGGGGCGCTGCCCAGGACCTGCTCGACAAGAACCGCATCCGCCACGCGCTGTTCTTCGCCCATCTGAGTGCGGAGAAGCTCCTCAAGGCGGTGGTGACCCGCCGGCTGCGTGACGTTCCTCCGCGCACGCACAACCTGTCGCACTTGGCTCAGCTCGGGGGGCTGCAGCCTCCACCTGAGCATGCCGCCGTGCTGGCAGAGCTCAATGCGTTCGCGATAGCAGGCCGCTACCCGGATGCGCTCGGACCGCCGCCCTCGATCGAGGAGGCGCACCGGTACCTGGCGCGGGCAAGCGAGGTGGTCGAATGGTTGACGAGCTTGCTGTCGACGTAGTCAGGCGCTACCTCGGGCAGCTACGGAGCTCGGGCATCGAGATCCGTTTCGCAGTCCTCTTCGGCTCCAGGGCCAGCGGGGTCCATCGTCCCGAGAGCGACATCGACGTGGTCGTCGTGTCCTGTCGCTTCGACCAGGCCAGAGATCGTCATGACGCCGACCTGCTGTGGCGTGTCGCCGCGCGCACTGACAGCCGCATCGAGCCAATCCCCTGCGGTGAGAGGCAGTGGGCCGAGGACCAGCGAAGCCCGATTCTGGAGATCGCCCGCCGGCAGGGGATTCTGATCGCAGCATAGAGCCTCGGGCGAGGGTGCCAGGCGTGCGCCAGGCGAAGCCTGGAGGAGGGGGACGAGATGACGTGAG
>CAZKKP010000330.1:0-2723 GCA_964553295.1 uncultured Thermoanaerobaculia bacterium
GGTCTTCGAGGCGGTGTCCGGGATCACCACCACCGGCTCGACGGTGATCTCCGATGTCACGGCGATTCCGCGCGGGCTGCTGCTGTGGCGGGCGATGAGCCAGTGGATCGGAGGCATGGGCATCATCCTTTTCACCATCGCCATCCTGCCGCTGCTCGGCATCGGCGGCATGCAGCTTTTCAAGGCCGAGGTGCCCGGGCCGGTGGCGGACAAGGTGCAGCCGCGACTCGCCAACACCGCCCGCGCGCTGTGGGGGATCTACGTCGGCCTGACCGCGGCCGAGGCCGGCCTGCTGCGGCTCGCCGGAATGGGCTGGTACGACGCCGTCTGCCACGCCTTCACAACGCTCGCCACCGGCGGCTTCTCGACCCGAAACGCCTCGATCGGAGAGTTCGACTCGGCGACCGTCGAGTGGATCGTGATCGTTTTCATGCTGCTCGCCGGGACGAACTTCGTGCTCCACTACCGGCTGCTCACGGGCCGCGGGAGGTCGCTGCTGGGTGACGCCGAGCTGCGCTACTTCCTCGGCGTGGTGGCGGCCGCCACGGTGCTGCTCGGCGTTACCGTGCACCAGACCGGCGAGCCGCCCCTGGACACGGTGCGCACCGCCGCCTTCCAGTCGGTGTCGTTGCTCACCACCACCGGCTACTGCACCACAGACTTCGAGCTCTGGGCGCCGTTCGCCCAGCTGGTCGTCCTCCTGCTCCTGGTTCCGGGGGGCATGTCAGGCTCCACCGGCGGCGGTGTCAAGAGCCTGCGCATGGTGCTCGCCCTGCGCGTCCTGCGGACGACAGTGCTCCGTCTGACCCACCCACATGCCGTTCGGCCGGTCAAGTACGGTGGGCACGCGGTGGCGGAGTCGGTTCTCGCCGGCGTCTGGGCGTTTCTCACCGCCTACGCGCTGATCGCCGTGGTCGCCGCCGCGGTGGTTGCGGCCCACGGCTACGACCTGACGACCTCGCTCTCTGCGGCACTGACGGCGATCAGCAACGTCGGTCCGGGCCTCGGCGAGATCGGCGCCTCCGACAACTTCAGCCACTTCCCGACCCTGGTGAAGCTCGTGCTGTCCGCCTGCATGCTTTTCGGACGCCTCGAGATCTTCACCCTGCTCGCGCTGTGCTCCCGCCACTTCTGGAGACGTTGAGGTCGTTTCGGCGGCAGCTGGCGGGTGCTGATGTCCGCGAATCGGGAGGCGAGGGTCCTGTACGTCTCCGCGATCCTCCCACGCGGCGACGCCTGCTGACCTCACGTCTCCGGCCGAGACCAGCAGGCCGGATGCCGCGCGCAAGGCTTGAGGTTCATAGGAGCTTCTGAAGCCGCTCGTTTCGAGATACTTCCCACCTGGAAACGGGGGAAACCACCTTGGAACCTCACAACCCAAGCAGGGCAAGGTCCTCGGCCAACGCACCGCTGCTCTCGCTGGAGCCTCGCCCGCAGCTGCTCGAAGATCTCCCGGCGGTGGGCGGTACGACCGCCGCCGCATCTCGGGTCAGACCAGGCCGACAGTGTCGGGAGTGTCGGCCCGCGCTGGGGCTCGAGTGCGGCTTCGGGTGCGGGTGCGGGTACGGGAGACGGATCGAACGGTGACGGCAACGGGCTCGGGAGGGGCGCGGGTAGAATCCTCGGGTGGGCAGGCTCCAATGGCGCGTCTGGGTGGACACGGGCGGCACCTTCACGGATTGTCTGGCAGTGGACCCCGAGGGCCGGCTGCGGCGGGCCAAGGTGCTGTCCTCCGGGGTGCTGCGGGGAACCGCGGTGGCGGTCGAGGGTACGGAGGTCCGGCTCGAGCGGGGTTGGGGACTGCCCGACGGCTTCCTGATCGGCGCCCGGCTGGCGTTGGCCGGGGACCGGGGCGCCGGGACGACGATCCTCGGCTCGACCGACAGCCCGCCGCGGCTCCGGCTCGCCGGCGACGGGCCGCACCTGCCGGCGGAAGCCCGGGTCGAGGTGCGGACCGGGCTCGAGGCGCCGGTGCTGGCGGCCCACGTTGTCACCGACACGCCGCTTCGAGCGCCGCTGCCCGAAATGGCACTGCGCCTGGGCACGACCCGGGCGACCAACGCCCTGCTCGAGCGGCGCGGCGCCCGCACCGGCCTGGTGGTCACCCAGGGCTTCGCCGACCTGCTCGAGATCGGCACCCAGCAACGGCCGGAGCTCTTCGCCCTCGCGATCGTCAAGCGGCCGCCCTTGACCGAGGCGGTGGTCGAGGCCGACGAGCGCCTGGCAGCCGACGGCACGGTGCTCCGCCCGCTGGACGTGGCGGCGCTCGGCCGGGCGGCGGCGGAGCTGGTCCGCCGAGGGATCGAGTCGGTCGCGGTCGCCCTGCTCAATGCCTACCGCGACCCCCGCCACGAACGGGCGGCCGGGGAAACGCTCGCGGCGGCGGGGGCCGGGCACGTGTCGCTGTCGAGCGGCGTCGCTCCGGTGCTCGGCTACCTCGAGCGGGCCGAGACCACGGTCGTCGACGCCTACCTCGGGCCGATCCTGGCAAGCTACCTGGGCGGTGTCCGTCGGGCGTCGGCGAGGGGTACGGTGCACCTGATGACCTCGGCCGGCGGCCTGTCCGATGCCTCGGCCTTCCGGGCGGTCGAGGCGTTGCTGTCGGGTCCCGCCGGCGGCGTTGTCGGCGCGGTCCACGCCGCCCGCCGTTCGGGCCGCCGCGCGGTGCTCGCGCTGGACATGGGCGGCACCTCGACCGACGTCTCGCGCTGGGCCGGCGAGGC
>CAZKKP010000330.1:2733-4907 GCA_964553295.1 uncultured Thermoanaerobaculia bacterium
CACGTCGCGGCCGGCAGGCTCAGGGTCGGGCCGGCCAGCGCCGGCGCCGACCCGGGCCCGGCCTGCTACGGCGCCGGCGGACCCCTGACGATCACCGACGCCAACCTGCTGCTCGGCCGGATCCTGCCCGAGCGCTTCGGAATCCCGGTCGACGTCGGCGCCGCCCGGGCCGCCCTCTCCCGGCTGCGGCGCGACCTGGCTCTGGCCGGCGCCGCCGCGCCGGAGCGGGACGAGGACCTCCTCGAGGGGCTGCTCGCCATCGCCGACGAGCGCATGGCGGGCGCGATCCGGCGGATCTCGGTGCGCCGCGGCTACGACCCCGCCGAGCACGTCCTGGCCGCTTTCGGCGGCGCCGGACCGCAGCACGCCACGGCAGTCGCCGCGCTGCTCGGCGTCCGCCAGGTGCTGGTGCCGGTGGACGCCAGCCTGCTCTCGGCGGCCGGGATGGGGGCAGCGGTGATCGAGCGCTTCGCCCAACGCCAGGTGCTCGCACCTCTGGACGAGGTTCGCGATCGGCTCGCCACCCTCGTCGCCGAGCTCGTCGGGGCCGCGGTCGCGGCGCTGGAGGCCGAGGGCGTCGCGGCCGCCGAGATCGAGGTCCGGCGCCGGCTGGTGTTCCTGCGCCTGGCCGGCCAGGACGCGACCCTCGAGGTGCCCTGGGCGGAGGATGCGGAGCTGCCCGACCTCTTCGCCGAGGCCTATGGCGCCCTCTACGGTTACCCACCGCCCGACCGCCCCCTCGAGCTCGAGTCGGTCAAGGTGATCGCCTCGAGCCGCGCCCCGGCGGTGTTCGAGAGGCCAGCGCCGGAGTGTCGGGCCGTGACCGGAGAGGACCGCCGCGAGGTCTGGCTCGGCAGCGGCTGGCGCCGGGTGCCGGTGCTCGAGCGCGAGCACCTTCGGCCCGGCGACACCCTCGCCGGCCCGACCCTGGTGGTCGAGGCGCACAGCACCACCGTGGTCCCTCCCGGATGGCAAGTCTCGGTGGACGGCGCCGAGGCCCTGGTGTTGAGCCGGACCGACCTGGAGGCGTCATGATCGACGCTGTCGAGCTCGAGCTGTTCTCGGCCCGCTTCGAAGCCGTCGCGGGCGAGATGGGGGAGCTGCTCCGGCACACCGCGCTGTCGACCAACATCAAACAAAGGCTGGACTTCTCCTGTGCAGTGCTGGACGGCGAGGGGCGCCTGGTGGTCAACGCGCCGCACATCCCGGTGCACCTCGGGGCAATGGGGCTGTGCGTCCGCGAGCTCGCCCGCACCGTCCGCTTCGAGCCGGGGGACACGGTGGTGACCAACCATCCGGCCTTCGGCGGCTCGCACCTGCCCGATGTCACCCTGGTGACCCCGGTGTTCGCCGAGGGCTGGACCGGCCCCCTGGCCTTCCTCGCCAACCGCGCCCACCACGCCGAGATCGGCGGCCGCCGCCCAGGATCGGTGCCGGCCGATGCGACCCGGCTGGTCGAGGAGGGGGTGGTGATCCCGCCGACCCACCTGGTACGGGCCGGTCAACCGCGCTGGGCCGAGCTCGAGGAGCGGCTCACCACGGGTCGCCACCCGTCGCGGGCGCCCGCGGACAATCTCGCCGACCTCAACGCCCAGCTCGCCGCCAACCGGCGCGGCGCCCGACGCCTCGCGGAGCTTGCCGCGGCGCACCGGCCGGCGACGGTCGCCCGCCACCTCGAGGCGCTGTGGCGCCGGGCCGCGGAGCTCATGGGCGACGCGCTTCAGGAGCTCCCCGACGGCGTCCGCGAGGGCCGGCAGCAGCTCGACGACGGCACGCCGCTCGAGGTCCGGGTCACGGTCGTCGGTCGCACCGCGACCGTCGACTTCTCGGGCAGCGGCGGCGTCCACCCGGGCAACCTCAACGCCACTCCGGCGATCGTCACCTCGGCGGTGCTCTACGTGCTGCGGCTGCTCGTCGGCCACGAGCTGCCGCTGAACGAGGGCCTGCTCGAACCCGTGCAGCTGGTCATCCCACCGGGTCTCCTGAACCCGCCCTTCGTCGACGATCCCGAGCGCTGCCCGGCGGTGGTCGGGGGCAACGTCGAGACCAGCCAGCGCCTGGTCGACGTCCTCATCGCCGCCCTCGGCCTCGCCGCGTCGAGCCAGGGCACGATGAACAACGTGATCTTCGGCGACGCGCGCTTCGGCTTCTACGAAACCGTCGGTGGTGGCGCC
>CAZKKP010000331.1:0-1375 GCA_964553295.1 uncultured Thermoanaerobaculia bacterium
GAAATCACCGCGCGAGGAAGGCACTTCGGACCCGGGAGTAGCGCAGAGGTGCCATACCTGCCGCTGATTCTGGCGGTCACGCTGTCGCAGCTCGGGCTCGGGCTCGGGATTCGACGGCGGATCGAGGTCGAGCGCCGCCATCACGCCCTCCCGATCCGGTCCCCTCACACCCTCACTCCTCCGTTGCGGATCGACCCTGGGGCTCGAGGGCCAGGGGTTGCCAGCGAAACGTGGCGTAGGGGGCGAGGTGCTCGGGGCCGGGCCGGGGTTCGCCGACCTCGACCGGCTCGCCGGCGAGGGCGGCGGCGAGACCCTCGACGACGAGGTCCCCGGCCGCTCGGCGCCGGGAGGGGTCGAGGGCCGGGGCGAGGGCCCGCCGGACGCGCTCGGGCTCGACCCGGAAGACGGCGGCGTAGCGGTCGGGGTCGAGCCCGCAGAGGACGGCGGCGTGGACGAGCACGGCCCCCCGGCGCCGGACCTGGGCGCAGCCCACGACCTTGCGGCCGCCGATCACCAGGGTGTCGGCGAGCTGGTCCTCGAAGCAGATCGGGGAGCGCACGCGGCTCGCCCTCGCGGGCACGGCGAGACGCTCGACGGGGGCCCCGGCCGCCCGCAGGGCCGGCGCCAGCACGTCGAGGAAACGACCGTAGAGCCCGACGATGCCGTCCGCCCAGGGGTGCGCCGCGGGCAGTGCCAGGGACACCCCGAGGTCGCCGTGGTGGACCACGCCGGTGCCTCCGGTGAGCCGCCGCAGCACTGGCATGCCGAGTCGGCGACACGCCTCCAGGGCGACGTCCTCGACCGGCTGGCCGTAGCCGAGCACCACCGTGGGGCCCGGCCAGCTCGCCAGCAGCAGCCGCGGCCGCCCCGAGCGCGCAGCCCCCTCGAGCATCCAGGCCTCGGCCGCCAGGTCACGGTGGGCGGGTCCCTCGGATCGGAGGATCTCGAGGGTGGACCTCACCTCAACGCCCCGCTTCGCCGCCCTCGAGCAGGCTCGGGTGGAGGACCTCGTCGAGGACCGCCTCCGCGAGGGGCCAGCCGTCCGGCAGCAGGGAACGGAAACCGTCCGAGGCGAACCACTCCCGATCGCCGGGGTAGGTGGGCACGATGAGCCGCGGGAAGGCGGCGAGGATCTCCCGGTCGCCGCGACGGCGCTCGGCCTCGAGGCTGCGCCGCCGGGCGACCGCGCTCGGCAGCCCGGCGAAGAAGCCCTGGGCGGCCTGGAGCTGCATCAGCAGATGGCCGTCGGCGAGGCTCGGTCGGCCGACCTGGGGGCCGAGCAGCAGCCGCGCGACGGCGTGCCGGAGAGCGCCAACGGCGCCGCGGCGCTCGAGGCGGCGCAGCCAGCGCTCTCGCCGGCCGAGACCGCCCGCCG
>CAZKKP010000331.1:1385-4907 GCA_964553295.1 uncultured Thermoanaerobaculia bacterium
CCCAGGGGGCGAGCTCGGGGTCGAGGCCGGCGAAGGCCTGCAGCCGGTGGAGGAAGGTCATGAGCACCGCGGCGGCGAAGGCCTGTCGACATTGGTCGTCGGCGGTCGCGAAGAACACCCGCAGCGCGTTGCGTTCGAACAGCACGCCGCGGCGGAAGTTGCCGAGACCGGCGGAGGTCGCCGAGCCGCGGTGGCGGGCGACGGCGTCGGGGGCCGCCACCACCTCGCGTCCCATGGCGGTGAGCCGCCAGCCGAGCTCGACGTCCTCGAAGTAGGCGAACAGATCGGGGTCGAAGCCGCCGGCGCGCTGCCAGTCTCCCCGCCGGATCGCCAGATTGCCACCGCAGGCGAAGGGCAGCGGCTCACCCTCGGAGGGAAGCGCGAGCTCCGCGACCGGGCTGCCCTGACCGACCTGGAAGGCGTGCAGGTCGAAGGTCACCCGGCCCCTGAGGAAATCGTGCCGAGCGCCGTCCCAGCTGACCAGCCGACCGGCGGTGGCCGCCGCCTCCGGGTGTCGCTCGAGGGTCGCGAGGTGCGCCTCGACCAGGCCGGGCTCGGCTGCGGCGTCGTCGTTGAGCAGTACCAGCACCTCGCCCGAGGCCGCCTCGGCCCCGAGGGCCACGCCCCCGGCGAAGCCGAGGTTGTGCTCGCTGCGCAGCACCCGCGCTCGTGGGAACCGGCGCCGCGCGACCTCGGCGCAGCGGTCGGGCGAGCCGTTGTCGACGACGACCAGCTCGCAGACGCCGCGTTCGGCGTCTGCCGCGAGGGAGGCGGCCGCGTCGTCGAGGCGCTCGGCGCCGGCGTGGACGACCACCACCACCGAAGCCGGCGGGACTCTCACGCGCCCTCCACGAGCCTTCGCAGGCGCCGCCGCAGCCTGGTGCCCAGGGAGTCCGTGGCGAGCACCGAACCCGGCGCCAGGGCGCCGAAGCGGTCGCGGTGGGGATCTCGCCGGGGCGCCGCGGCGAACTCGAGGAGCGGCCGAGCCAGCGCACTCCAGGTGCGGCCGGCCGCCCAGCCGCGACCGGCCTCGGCAGCCCGCTGCCGCCGCGACCGGTCGCCCAGGAGCTGGAGGACGGCGTCGGCCAGGGCCTCCGGGTCGCCTGGCGGCACCACCGTGCCGGCACCGACCTCCTCCACCACCCGGGACATGGTGCCGCCCGCGGTCGCGACCACCGGCACTCCGAGCCAGAGCAGGTCCACCAGGCGGGTTCTGAGGGACAGGGTCGTCTCGAGGCCCGGCCGGTGGTCGGCCACCTGGGGCAGCTCGAAGCGGCGCTCGAAGGGGCGCCAGGGCTCGAAGCGGACGGCATCGCCGAGCCAGCCCCGCTGCCGGGCCGCCCGGCGGGTGCGCGCCCAGACGGACTGGGGCGTCAGGTCGGGGTGCGGGTGGTCGGCGAACACCACCACCGTGCGCGGGTCGGCCTCGCGCAGCCGGGGCAGCGCCGCGAGCACCACCTCCGGGTCGTACCAGTCGTAGAGGCCGCCGAAGTAGAGCACCGGCGCATCGTCGGCGACGCCCGCCGCCGCCGCGGCCCGGGTCGGCGGCGGCGGCGGCGCCTCCTCGGGCGTGCCGAAGGGGAGCTCCACGATCAGCTGCTCGAGGGTCGGGTCGGCGGCATGGGCGAGGGGGTGCAGCCGCCCGAGGGCGCCGAGCCAGCCGAGGTAGAACAGCCGCTGCTCCGCCGACGAGCACAAGAAGAGATCGCCGCGGCCGAGCTGCAGCCGCCAGGTGGCGTGGTCGGTGCGGTAGGGCTCGAGGCCGAGCTTCGCGTGGTAGTGCAGGTTCTCGACCAGGAACGGGTCGTACAGGTCGACCACCACCGGCAGGTCGTCGCGCTGGCACAGGTAGTGGTTGCCCAGGTGGCCGTGCAACAGCACCCAGTCGTGCCCCCCGGCAGCGGCGCCGAGGCCGTCGGGCAGGGCGTTCACCACCGTCAGACCGTCACACCGCAGCTCGGACTCGGCGGGGTCGTTGGGGATCGCCAGCGTGACCCGATGACCGGCCCCGACGAGCACCCGCGCCAGCGCCACGAACCGGGTCCCCACCCCCGCCGTCAGCCGCCGCACCGGCTCCGGACAGATGAGAAACCCCCGGCTCACCGCCAGATCCTACCAGAGGTGGGTGTACCATCGGGCCAATGGTCGAGCGACTGGTTCCGCCGGGAGAGGTCACGGAGGTTCGGGCCGCGCGGACCCTCGTGATCGCGCCGCACTTCGACGACGAGCTGTTCGGCTGCGGCGGGCTGATCGCGAAGCTGGTGGACGGCGGCGGCCGGGTCGAGGTGCTCCACCTCACCGACTCGTCGGGCGGCGCCGAGGTCGAGGGCGGCGCCGACTACGCCGAGCGACGGCGGCTCGAGGCCGAGCGCGGCCTCGCCGTGCTTGGGGTGACCGACCTTCACGGCGCCGGCCTGCCCGACGGCCGTCTCAGAGAGCACCTCGAGGAGGCCGCGACGGCGATCCGCGAGCGGCTGCTCGCGGGCCCCTTCGACCTCGTGCTGGCCCCCTCGCCCCTCGAGGTCTCCGGCGACCACCGCGCCGCCTTCGCCGCCCTCCAACAGGTGCTCGCGCCGTTGCGCGGCGGCACGGCGCTGGACGACGCGGTAGCCGAGCTGCGCATCCTGCTCTACGAGGTCAACCACCCCGGCTATCCCGACCTGCTGGTGGACGTCGGCGGCGTGCTGGACCGCCTCGCCAGGGCGATCGAGCAGCACGTCTCCCAGCTTGAGCTGCACAACTACCGCGAGGTGGTGCTCGGGCTGCGCCGGCATCGCACCCTGTCGCTGCCGCCGTCGGTGACCGCCGCGGAGGGCTACCGCTCGCTGACCCCGGAAGACCTCCGCAGCCGCAGCCTCGCCGGGCTGGTGCGGGCCCTCGGCGGCGTGCCCGAGCTGCTCGAGGTGGCGAACGGGCCCCGGGTGAGCGTCGTGGTACGCACCCTCAACCGACCCAAGCTCCTCGCCGAGGCCCTGGCGAGCCTCGCCGCCGGCAGCTACCGGCGCCTCGAGGTGGTGCTGGTGAACGACGGCGGCGAGCCGCCAGGGATCGCCGACGGCTACCCCCTCGAGGTGATCCGCGTCGACCTGCCGGAGACCCGCGGCCGCGCGGCCGCCGCCAACGCCGGCGTCGACGCCGCCACCGGCGACTGGCTCGCCTTCCTCGACGACGACGACCTCGCCGAGCCCGAGCACCTGGCGACCCTGGTCGGTCTCGCAACGGGCTCCGGGTCGCGGGTGGTCTACACCGACGCCGCCGTGGGGGTGTACGAGCCCGCGGCGGAGGGGTGGCGGCTGGTCGAGCGCCGGCTGCCGTACAGCCGCGACTTCGACCCCGAGCTGCTTCGGCTCGACAACTACATTCCGTTCAACACCCTGCTCATCGAGCGCCGGCTGCTGACCGAGGTCGGTCCGCTCGACGAGAGTCTGCCCTTCTTCGAGGACTGGGAGCTGCTGCTCCGCCTCGCCGCCCGCGCGCCGTTTCTCCACCTGCCGCGGGTCACCTGCGAGTACCGCCACTTCC
>CAZKKP010000332.1:0-4900 GCA_964553295.1 uncultured Thermoanaerobaculia bacterium
TGGACGGTGGGATGGCTGGCGGAGGGGACGGCGCAGACGGATGCCGAGCCGGTGGTCGCAACCAAGCCGCGATCCCCAGGCCCGCCAGGAGCAGTGGTCGTCCCATGGTGCTCTCCTTTCGTACTGCCCCGGCCCTGCGCAAGGACCGTGCCATCGGCGGGAAGGATCGTCCGGGACCGCACGGGTGACTGGAAGTTCTGTGACTACTTGGGGATGTCTTTCGAGGAGAACACCGGGAGGAGTTTAGGGGTGTTTCTCGCCAACGAGAGGAGGGGGCCAGGAGACGTCTTCGAGAACTCGCATGACACTGATAATGCGTGAGTTGAAGATCTCTCTCGCGATCGGGAATCATCTTCTCTGAGTAGAGAACAGCAGGAGCCTCGGAGCACCGCCAGGATCCAGTACCCGCCCCTTCCGCGACGGCTGCACATCGGCTCGAAGCCTTCGGCCGCGCTGCCGGCGGGGGCCGCGACGGCTCCGCTCCTCGGCCTCGACGGCCGGTGCTGCCGGAGTGCGCCGCTCGCTCGGGTCCCACGACCCGGTGATTCCGGAAGGGGAGGGTCCGTGGCCGACCGGTGCCGCCGGGACGCGACTCGAACTCGAGGGCCCCAGCTTGTGCCCCACCCCCTGGGTGTCCGGGCGGTGGCGCGGTCTCAGGGCAGCTGCTGCACGCGGCGCTCGTCGAGACCGCGCTCCCAGGGCACCGGCACCGGCTCGAGGCCCCAGATGTGCTCGGAGTACTCCCTCATCGCGCGGTCGGAGGAGAAGTACCCCATGGCGGCGATGTTGCGGATCGCCGAGCGGGCCCAGGCGTGGCGGTCGCGGAAGCGGGTCTCGGCGCGCTGCTGGGCTTCGAGGTAGGGTCGGAAGTCGGCGAGGTGCATGTAGCGGTCGCCGTGCTCCATGAGCGCCGACCAGATGTCGTGAAGCTCCTGCGGCCGGCCGTCGGCGAAGCGGCCGTCGCGCAGGGCGTCGAGCACCGCGGCGAGCTCCGGGTCGGCCCGGTACAGGGTCCAGGGTCGGTGCGAGCCACCGCTGAGGGCCGTCTCGACCTGGTCGGCGGTGAGGCCGAAGATGAACATGTGCTCGTCGCCGACGGCGTCGCGGATCTCGACGGTGGCGCCGTCGAGGGTGCCGATGGTCAGGGCGCCGTTCAGGGCGAGCTTCATGTTGCCGGTTCCCGACGCCTCCATGCCGGCGGTGGAGATCTGCTCGGACAGGTCGGCGGCCGGGATGATCTGCTCGGCGAGGGAGACCCGGTAGTCGGGCGGGAAGACGACACGCAGCCGGCCGGCGACGTCCGGGTCGTGGTTGACCACCTCGGCGACCCCGTTGACGAGCCGGATGATCAGCTTCGCCATGTGGTAGGCGGGGGCGGCCTTGGCGCCGAAGATGAAGGTCCTGGGGACGATCTCCCGACCCGGGTCGTCCTTCAGGCCGAGGTACAGGTGGATGATGTGCATGGCGTTGAGAAGCTGGCGCTTGTACTCGTGCAGGCGCTTGACCTGCACGTCGTACATGGAGGTCGGGTCGACCTCCACCCGGCACAGCTCGCGCAGCGTCCCCGCGAGGTCGACCTTGTTGGCGTGCTTGACCTGGAGGACCTGCTCGCGGAAGCCCTCGTCGTCGGCCAGCGGGGTGAGCTCGGCGAGCCGGTCGAGGTCCCGCTCCCAGCCGTCGCCGATGCGGTCGCCGATCAGCTCGGCCAGTCTCGGGTTGCATGAGAGCAGCCAGCGGCGGGGGGTGATGCCGTTGGTCACGGCCAGGAAACGCTCCGGCCACAGATCGGCGAAGTCTTTGACAATCTTGCGCTTGAGCAGCTCGGTGTGGAGCTTGGCGACGCCGTTGGTGCGGTGCGAGCCGATGATCGCCAGGTTGGCCATGCGGAAGCGCTGCTGACCTTCCTCCTGGAGCACAGACATCCGCCGCAGGCGGTCCTGGTCGCCGGCGAACCGCTCGCGGACCGACTCCACGAAGCGGCGGTTGATCTCGTAGATGATCTGGACGTGGCGCGGAATGATCGACTCCATGAGCGCCACCGGCCAGGTCTCGAGGGCCTCCGGCAGCAGAGTGTGGTTGGTGTAGGCGCAGCTCGACCGGGTGATCTCCCAGGCGCGGACCCACTTCAGACCGGCCTCGTCGACGAGGAAGCGCATCAGCTCGGCGACGGTGAGAGCCGGGTGGGTGTCGTTGAGCTGGAAGGCGACCTTGTCGGAGAAGAGCTCCCATGCCTCGCCGTGGCGCTCCCGAAACCGGTTGACCACGTCGCGCACCGAGCAGGCGACCAGGAAGTACTCCTGGAGCAGCCGGAGTCGGCGCCCGGCCTCGGTGTCGTCGGCGGGGTAGAGCACCCGGGTGATCGCCTCGACCCGCTCTCGCTCGGCCACCGCTTTCAGGTAGTCGCCCTGGGAGAAGATCTGGAAGTCGAAGTCGCGGGGGGCGACCGCTCCCCAGAGCCGCAGGGTGCCGACGGTGCAGGTGCCGTAGCCGGCCACGAGTACGTCGTGGGGAATGCCGTGGAACACCCGCCAGCCCACCCAGACCGGGCGGTGGATGCCGCGCTCGTCGGGCAGCCAGTCGACGTGGCCGCCGAGCTTCACCGGCACCTGGCGGTCGGGACGGCGCAGCTCCCACGGGAAGCCGTCCTCGAGCCAGGTGTCGGGCCGCTCGACCTGCCAGCCGTTCTCGAAGCCCTGGCGAAACAGGCCGTAGTCGTAGCGCAGGCCGTAGCCGAAGGCCGGCAGGTCGAGGGTGGCGAGGGAGTCGAGGAAGCAGGCTGCGAGCCGGCCCAGACCGCCGTTGCCGAGCCCCGGGTCGGGCTCCTCGTCGAGCAGCGAGTCGAGGTTGAGGCCGAGCTGCTGCATCGCTTCCCGGGCGGTCTCCAGGAGCCCGGTGGCGATGAGGTTGTTGCGCAGCAGCCGGCCGATCAGGAACTCCAGGGAGAGGTAGTGGACGGTCTTGGGCTGCCGGCTCTGCCAGACCTCGCGGGTCCGGGCCAGACGGTCGATAAGCTGCTCGCGTACCACCAGGACGAGCGCCTCGAGGTGGTCCTCGGGCCGCGCGACCTCCCGCTGCAGGCCGCGGTGGTAGCGGAGGTAGTGGACGAAGCGGTCGCGCAGCTCCTCGACGGTGTAGGGGGGCATCTCACACCAACTGGTCATGAGTCGTCATCTCCCGGGCGCGCTGCGGCGCGTTCGTGCGAGGCTAACACAGGCGCCCGGCGAGCGCCGGCGGGTAGCGCCCGCGGTGTACGATGACGCGGGAGGCATGCCCACATGGAGCGAACCGCCGGGGTCCTGCTGCACCCGACCTGTCTGCCCTCGCCACACGGCATCGGCGACCTCGGTCCGACCGCCCATGACTATATCGGGTGGCTGCGGGAGGCCGGCGTTACCTGGTGGCAGGTGCTGCCGCTGCACCCGCCCGGACCGGGGAGGTCGCCCTACTCGGCGGTCTCGACCTATGCCGGCAGCCCCTGGCTGATCTCCCCCGAGCTGCTCGTCGAGGACGGGCTGCTCGTCGACGGTGACCTCGCCGGGGCGCCGGCTGCGTCCAGCAATGGGGTTGACTTCGACGCGGTTCGGGAGTGGAAGTGGCGCCTGCTGAGTCGCGCCTGGGAGGCGCACCGGCGCCATCCGTCCGCGGTCCTCGAAAAGGAGCTCGAGGACCTGCGCCACCGTTTCCGAGCGTGGCTGCCCGACTACTCGTTGTACGCAGCCCTCAAGGAGGAGCACGGCGGCGCCCCGTGGTACGGCTGGTCGCAGCCGCTGGCCCGGCGTGAGCCCTCTGCCCTGACGGCGGCGCGGGCCGAGCTCGCCGAGCGGGTCGAGCTCGAGGACTTCCTGCAGCTGCTGTTCTTCCGCCAGTGGTCGAGGCTCCGCCACCGGGCGGCCGAGCTCGGGGTGCGCATTCTCGGCGACGTGCCGATCTTCGTCGCCATGGACTCGGCGGAGGTCTGGGCTCGCCCGGATCTGTTCAAGCTCGACCCGGAGCGGCGCCCGACGGTGGTCGCCGGAGTGCCGCCGGACTACTTCTCGGCGACCGGCCAGCTGTGGGGCAACCCGGTGTACGACTGGGCACGGCACGCCGCCGACGGCTTCCGCTGGTGGGTCGACCGGATGCGCCACGCCCTCGAGCTCGCCGACGCCGTCCGGCTCGACCACTTCCGGGGCTTCGCGGCCTTCTGGGAGGTGCCGGCGGGCGACCCCGACGCGACCGGCGGCCGGTGGGCGCCCGGGCCGGGGCGGGCGCTGTTCGACGCCCTCGCCGCGGCCCTCAGCGGCCTGCCCCTGGTGGCCGAGGACCTCGGCGAGATCACCCCCGACGTGATCGCGCTGCGCGACGATCTGGGTCTGCCGGGAATGGCGATCCTGCAGTTCGGCTTCCAGCCCGAGCCGCGTTCGAGCTTCATCCCGTATCGCCACCAGCGCGAGCTGGTGGTTTACACCGGGACCCACGACAACAACACATCGCGCGGCTGGTACGACGAGGAGGCGACCGAGGGCGAGCGGGACCTGTTGCGGCGCTACGCCGGCAGCGACGGCAGCGCGATCCACTGGGACATGGTGCGGCTCGCTCTCGCCTCGGTGGCTGACCTTGCGGTCGTGCCCCACCAGGACCTGCTCGGCCTGGGCTCGGAGTCGCGCATGAACCGACCCGGTGTGGGCGACGGCAACTGGGGCTTCCGGCTGCCGCCGGACGGGCTCGCGCCTGACCTCGCAGCGCGTCTCCGGGATCTGGTCCACACCTACGGCCGTCTGCCGTAGTCGTCGGCCCCACCGCCCGCTGGCCGGGGGACAGGGATCAGGGGGCACGCCCACCCGCCCGCACGGGGTCAGGGGCACCGGCCCCGCGCCGGTGGTGGCGGTGGCGGAGTGCTGCGCCGATGTGAGCGCTCACG
>CAZKKP010000333.1:0-799 GCA_964553295.1 uncultured Thermoanaerobaculia bacterium
GGGCAAGCTCGTCGAGACCATCTCGCTGCCGGTGACCGCATCCGGAGATCGGGTGCTGGCGGGCATCCTCGAGGTCCAGGAGAGGATGGAGCGGCAGCAGGAGGCCGAGCTCGTGGAGGGCGTCGTCGCCGAGCTCCACGACGGCGGCAAGGCCGTTGTCGCGCTCTCCGGCGTGCTCGACATGCTGAACCAGGGGAGGGTGTGGAAGCTCATCTACAGTAAGAACTTCCGAACCAAGGGCGGGGAGTGCTCCGAGTGCGGCGCATTCACCGCGGCGCACGGCGGCGAGTGCGAGTACTGCGGCGCCGAGGTCGAGCTTCTGGAGCAGGTGGTCGACCGGGTGAGCCAGCAGGTGCTCGACGAGGGCGGCCAGGTCGAGGTCGTCGCCGGCGCCGCCGCAGGCCGGCTGACGAAGCTGGGGTCGATAGCGGCGGTGCTGCGGTACTGAGGAGGGGTCAGGGGAGGGGCAGGTATTGGCTGTCAGCTGAGAGCTAGCCGTTCACCGGGATGGCCTTGAGCAGCTTCGCCAGGGTCTTGAACTGGGCGGTGTCGCATCGCTCCAGGAGTTCGAACAGGGCGGACTCGGTCGAGGACACGACCGCGCCCGCTGCAGCCATGCGCCGGAGCGCCCAGTCGCGGTCGGCCTGTCGCCGGGACTGCACGGCGTCGTGCGGCACGTGCACCTCGAAGCCCCGGCGGAGCAGGTCGAGCACGGTCTGCAGCACGCAGACGTGGGCCTCGATGCCGACCACCAGCACGTGATTCCGGCCGGTCGCCTCAAGGGCCGCCAGCGCCGCCG
>CAZKKP010000333.1:809-4889 GCA_964553295.1 uncultured Thermoanaerobaculia bacterium
CAGGAGAAGGTCGACTTCTCGATCGCCGTCGCCGGCAGCTTCGCCGCGAGCTCGGCCACCGTGGCGCCGAGGCCCCGCGGGTACTGCTCGGTGGTCACCGACGGCAGGCCGAGCTCGACCGCGGCGTCGAGCAGGAGCCCGATCCGCGGCACGTGGCCTTGGCCGGCCATGACCGGGTTGATGCGCTCCTGGACGTCAATGACGAGCAGGACGGTGTCGACGGAGCTGAGCGTCCACGAGTGAGCCATGTGAAGCCTCTTTGAAATCGGTCGTCAGCCTCGCGTCCGGTGCGCCGGTGGCCCGACGACGATGCCGCCGCCCGAGCTGCCCGTGACGCTAGTCGACGTGGAAGCTCTGCAGCTCGACGGGCACGTTGCTCGCCGCGACCGAGACCTTGTCGATCCCGATCTCGTCCCGCGAGCCCGACCCGCTGACGTCGTCGGACTCGAACCGCAGGCAGAAGAGCGCCCCGTCCGGGATGCTCAGGCCCGGCAGGCTGACCGACGACGGCGTCACGACCCAGGTCGGCGAAGGGTCGGCGACTTCAGGAGTATTGAAGAGGAGTGACGGAACAGGGCTGAAGGAGGAGCAGTCGGGGGCGAAGCTGAAGTTCCAGGAGTTGGACCTTGCCTGGTCGTTGCGGGTCATGATGCTGTAGGACACGTCGAGGTCCGTGATCGTCACGCCACTGTCGTTTCGGTAGCGCATCGTCAGGGCGCCCGGCGTGAAGTCGTCACCGGTCGGCTGGATGAAGAGAAAGGTGTCGGATCCGTTGAAGGCGTAGACGCCGCCGGTGGTCACGCCGCCGGCGCTGGCGCCGCGGGCGAAGTCGCCGCCGGTCCCGGTAGCACCGAAGCCGAGATCACCGTCGCTCAGGCCGGTGACCGCGAACTGGTTGGAGTCCAGCTGGCCGGGGGACGGCGTCGGCGAGAAGCCGGCGCCGGTGAACCCGTCGAAATCCTCGAGCACCGGCGAGCTGTCGACGATGGAGTACTGGGCGATGGCGCTCGGGACAGCGAGCGCGAGCACGGCCATGGCCACGGCAAGGATCACGACGATTCGTCTCACGGGTCCACCTCCTCAGGCCGTCAACTGGGGCCCTGCTCGGTCGCGGCCGGCCGGGCCCCGTGGAAGGGTAACATGCACCGCGATTACGAAGCTGGTGTGAAGCTCGGCCGCTCTCCTACAATGGCGGGGTGGACGATGCGAGGTCGAAGCCGCCGGGCCGCGACGCCGAGCCCCTGGAGCTGCCTGCCGCCGACGGCGGGCGGGAGGTCGAGGCCGACGGCCCGGTCGAGCTGCCCGTGGTGCGTGACGAGCCCCCGAACGGCGTCTCCGGGCGGGTCCAGTTGCCGCAGGAGGTCCGGGCGGAGTGGAGCCAGGGCCGCACCGACTTCCGGCGTTGGCGGTTCTACGGCTGTCTGGCCGGCACCCTGGTGCTGATCGCGCTGCTGGTTGTCGGCACCCAGATGGTGCGCAACACGGTCTGGCTGAGCTTTGCCCAGAGCCACCGCCGGCTGGCCGCGGAGCTCGGCGGACTGCCGCCGGCGGAGCGTGTGCGGACGACCCAGAACCTGCAGCGTCTCGGCGAGCGGCTGCGGGCGATGGACGATCCGTACCCGACCATCGGCGAGTTCCAGCGGCGGGTGCGGCAGGCCCTGGCCGACGGTCGCCTGTCGCCGGACGAGGCGGCCTCGCTCAACGCCTTCATGGAGGAGGCGGTCGCGCCGCCGCCCGAGCGCGCCCCGTGAGCGGGCGCCGGTTCACCCTGCGGTCGCCGTTCGAACCGGCCGGCGACCAGGTGGCGGCTATCGCGCGCCTGGTCCAGGGGCTCGAGGACGGCGCCGCCTTCCAGACCCTGCTCGGGGTCACCGGCTCGGGCAAGACCTTCACCATGGCCAAGGTGATCGAGGCGGTGCAGCGGCCGACCCTCGTGCTGTGCCACAACAAGACCCTGGCGGCCCAGCTCTTCCAGGAGTTCCGGGGGTTCTTCCCGGACAACGCGGTGGAGTACTTCGTCTCCTACTACGACTACTACCAGCCGGAGGCGTACGTCCCATCGTCGGACACCTACATCGAGAAGGAGACCTCGATCAACGAGGAGATCGACCGGCTGCGGCTGTCCGCCACCCGCTCCCTTCTCGAGCGCCGCGACGTGGTCATCGTCGCCTCGGTCAGCTGCATCTACGGCCTCGGCTCGCCGGAGGCCTACCACGGCATGCTGCAGCTTTTCGAGAGCGGCCGCGACCAGCCCCTCGACGAGGTGCTGCGCCAGCTCGCCAAGATGCAGTACGAGCGCACCAACCTCGACCTCGCCCCGGGCACCTTCCGGCTGCGCGGCGACAGCCTCGAGATCTATCCGCCGTACGACGACGTCGCCGTGCGGGTCTCGTTCTGGGGCGACGAGGTGGAGTCGATCCGGCGGGTCGACCCGGTGACCGGGCGCGTCCTCGAGACCGTCGAGCGGCTGCCGGTCTACCCGCGGACCCACTACGTTACGCCTCGCGAGCAGCTGCTCGCCGCCGTCGAGGGCATCCGGACCGAGCTCGACCAGAGGCTCGTCGAGCTGCGCGCCGCCGACAAGCTGCTCGAGGTCCAGCGGCTCGCCCAGCGGACCCTGTTCGACCTCGAGATGCTCGGCGAGCTCGGCTACTGCCAGGGCATCGAGAACTACTCGCGCCACCTCACCGGCCGGGCGCCCGGCGAGCCGCCGCCCACCCTGCTCGACTACTTCCCGGCGGACTTCCTGTGCATCGTCGACGAGTCCCACGTCACGGTGCCCCAGGTGGGAGGCATGTTCCACGGCGACCGGTCGCGCAAGCGGGTGCTCGTCGACTACGGCTTCCGCCTGCCCTCGGCCCTCGACAACCGGCCTCTGACCTTCGAGGAGTTCGAGGCCCGGCTCCACCAGGCGATGTTCGTGTCGGCGACTCCCGGACGCTACGAGCTGGAGCGCTGCGGGGGTGAGGTCGTCGAGCAGCTCATCCGGCCGACCGGCCTGCTCGACCCCGTGGTCGAGGTGCGGCCGGCGGCGGGCCAGGTCGACGACCTCCTCGCCGAGATCCGGGCCGTGGTCGAGCGCGGTGAACGGGTGCTGGTGACGGTGCTGACCAAACGCATGGCCGAGGACCTCTCGACCTACCTGGCGGAGGTCGGGGTCCGGGTGCGCTACCTGCACTCGGAGATCCAGGCCCTCGAGCGCACCGCGATCCTGGCCGACCTGCGGCGCGGCGAGTTCGACGTGCTGGTCGGCATCAATCTGCTGCGCGAAGGCCTCGACCTGCCCGAGGTGTCCCTGGTAGCGGTGCTCGACGCCGACCAGGAGGGCTTCCTGCGCTCGGAGACGTCGCTCATCCAGACCATCGGCCGCGCCGCCCGCAACCTCTCTGGCAGGGCGATCCTGTACGCCGACCGCGAGACCGGCTCGATGGCCCGGGCCCTCGCCGAGACCTCCCGCCGTCGCGCAACCCAGGCCGAGTTCAACCGGCGAGAAGGCATCGAGCCGAGGTCGATCGTCAAGGACGTCGCCAGCCCGCTGTTGGCGATGGCCCAGCTCGACTACTACGGCCCGCACGTGACCCCGCCCTCCCTCGCCGCCGAGGCCGACGGCCCTCCCGCGGACGCGGCCACCTTGAACCAGCTCATCACCGAGCTGGAGAAGCGCATGAAGGCGCACGCGAAAGCCCTCGAGTTTGAGGAGGCCGCCCGCCTCCGCGACCGCCTCCGCGAACTCCGCCGCCAGCAGATCTACAAGGCATAGCTGTCAGCTGACAGCTCTCCTTCAGCCGCCGCGAACCATTACGAAGGCGAGGTAGCCGGTGAATGCGGCGAGCATCAGGGTGGCCTCGGTACGGCTGATGCGGCCGTCGCGGAGCACGATCGCGCCGACCAGGGCGGTGGCGCCGATGAGCAACGGGATGTCCTGGCGGATGACGAAGACCGGCACCTCGGCCGGGCGGATCGCAAACGCGGCGCCGACGATCAGGCCGAGATTGAAGACGTTGGATCCCAGGACGTTGCCCACCGAAAGCTCGGTCTCACCCTTGAGCGCGGCGACCACCGATGTGGCGAGCTCGGGTA
>CAZKKP010000334.1:0-606 GCA_964553295.1 uncultured Thermoanaerobaculia bacterium
GGGGGGCTGGGGGCGGGAGTCGGGATCGGGCGCGGTGACCGCGGGGTGGTGGGGTCAGGGGTGTTGGCCGCGGTGGGAGGGTTGCTGGTTGTGGGTTGTTGGTTGCGGGCGCGGGTTCGGGGCCCTGGGCCCTGAGCCCTGAGCCCTGTGCCCTGATCCGGGTTCGGGCTCGGGCCCGGAAGCACCGCGGGCCGCAACCGGCAGGACGAAGGGCTTGACACCGCGACAGCGATCTGGCCCGCCGCCCGCGCGGGCAGGGCGGGGGTCGCGGTAGTGGTGGGTCGCTCTCCTTCATCGGCGCTTCACGACAGCTTTGAGGATACGGTCTACACTGCCGTCCGTCGCGGCGCACACGCCGCCATGGAGCCGACCATGCTTCCTGCTGCCGTCCGCAGCCTCCTCGTCGTGATCCTGACCTTCGTCGCGGCCGGCGCGGCCGCCCAGATCACACCGATCCACGACATCCAGTACACCGTCGACCCGTCGGGCGACTCACCGCTGGACGGCCAGACGGTGACCGTCGAGGGCATCGTCTACGGCCTCTTCAAGTCGAGCGGCAACCCACGGGTGCTGGCCGTCGCCGACGCGCCCGGGGCGTGGAACGGG
>CAZKKP010000334.1:616-2065 GCA_964553295.1 uncultured Thermoanaerobaculia bacterium
CGGGATCTACGTCTACCTCAGCCCCAACCCCGGCGCACACCCTGCTGCGGTGGGCGACCTGGTGCAGGTCACCGGCGTGGTCGACGAGTTCTTCGGGCTGACCGAGATCGTGTGCCCGGCCAGCGGCGTGGTGGTGCAGTCCTCGGGCCATCAGCCGCACGCCGCGACCGTCGTGACCACCGCCGAGATCGCCACCGGGGCTGCCACCGCCGAGGCCTACGAGGGCGTGCTGGTCGAGGTCCACGACGTGGTCGTCACCGACCCCAACCTGGGCTACGGCGAGTGGCAGGTCGACGACGGTAGCGGCCCGACCCGGGTCAACGACGACGGCTATGCCACCTACGTGCCGAGCCTGGGCGCCTTTCTCGAGGTGGTGCGGGGGATGCTGAACTACGGCTGGGAGGACTTCAAGATCGAGCCGCGGGACAACGGCGACATCGTCGTGGGCACCACCACCCCGACCGTGCGCAGCATTCCCGAGATCCAGGGCGCCGGCTTCCTGTCGCCCCACCGAGGTGAGCTGGTGGAGACCACGGGGGTTGTGACCGGCTTCTTCGCGGGCAACAACCCGGGCGGCGGCACCTGGGACGCCTTCCTCATCCAGGACGCCGTGGGCGACGGCGACCCCACGACCTCGGACGGGCTGATGGTGGTCGCCTCGGGCCTGCCGGGATCCCTGGCTGTCGGCGACCTGGTGACGGTTGTCGGCGCGGTGGCCGAGCTCGGCGAGTACGACGGTCTGTCGTGCCAGCAGGCCTGCATGACCACGGTGTACGCCAGCTCCTGGGTGGAGACCGGATCGGGCTCTGTGACCGCGACGGTGCTGGATCCGCCGACCGACCTCGACGGCGAGCTCGAGTACTTCGAGCGTCTCGAGGGCATGCTGGTCGAGGTCGACGGCGACGCGACGGTGGTCGCGCCGACCAGCTTCGGCACGGTGTTCGCGGTCGACGCCGACCTGGGCATCGGCCGGGTGCTGCGCACCTCCGAGCACGAGGGCAAGCCGGTCGGGGTGCGTCACTGGGAGCGCTTCGGCCGGGTCAACGGCGCCGACCCGCCCAACCTGATCGTCGGCAGCACCATTGCCGGGGCCGCCGGGCCGTTGGTGACGACCTACGGCGACTACGTCGTGGCGACCCAGGCCGGCGAGGCGTGGGCAGTGGTCTCGAGCGTCCCGGCGCCAGCCACGCCGCCGGGCTGGCCCCCGGCCGCCGGCGAGACCCTCACCGTGGCCACGTTCGACGCCGGCAACGCGACCAAGCTGGCCAAGGTCCGCCAGACGGTGGTCGCTCTCGGCTGCCCGACGCTGCTCGCCCTCCAGGAGGTGGACACCGCCAGCACCCTCGCCGGCGGCGAGGACGACGTGCTGCCGGCGCTGATCAGCGCCCTCGCCGCTGACGGCTGCGCCTACGCCTCGGCCAACTCCCACCCGGACGTCGGCGACCACGG
>CAZKKP010000334.1:2075-2490 GCA_964553295.1 uncultured Thermoanaerobaculia bacterium
GGCGTGGCCGTGCTCTGGCGCACCGACCAGCTCACGGACGTCGGCTGGACCACCGAGTACCAGGGGTGCTCCGCCTTCGGCAGCACCTCGAGCATCTACGACACCTTCTGTGACGACGTGCCCGGCGAGCACCCGCTGTTCTCGCGGCGACCGGTGGTCGTGACGGCGACGCCGACCGCCACCTGCACGGCCGGCACGCCCCATCCGATCACCGTCATCGGCGCCCATCTCAAGTCCAAGCTCGGCGGGGCGCCGAGCGACCAGCGCCGCCTCGAGCAGGCCCAGTTCCTCGCCGACCTCGTCGACCTCCTCGTCGCCGGCGGCGCCGAGAGGGTGGTGATCGCCGGCCACGCCATGAAAAACGCCTTCATCCCCGTTCTCACCGTCGCCGGCTTGCAGGTGGGTTACCTGCTTG
>CAZKKP010000334.1:2500-4888 GCA_964553295.1 uncultured Thermoanaerobaculia bacterium
TGGTGATCGCCGGCGACCTCAACGACTTCGAGAGCTCGCCGCCGCTCGACGCCCTGACCGGCGGCGGCGATCTGGAGCTGGTCTGGCACGGCGTACCGCCTGCTGAACGCTACTCGTTCATCTACAAGGGCGTGTCCCAGATCCTCGACCACATCCTGTTCCGGCCGGTGTTCCGGGCCGTGCCGCGCACGGCGGCGGCGCTGCACCTCAACGCCGACTTCCCGTTCAAGCCGTTCTCGACCGATCCCTTGACCCTGTGGCGCGCCGCGGACCACGACCCGGTGGTCGCCACCTTCGACGCCTGCTTCCCCGACGGCCTGATCTTCGCCGACGGATTCTGGTCCGGCGACACCGCCGCCTGGTCGAGCGCCGTGCCCTGAGGCGCCCGCGTCGGCGCCTCCTCCCGAGCCCCATCGCGATCCCGAACCCGGATCTCTTCCCTAGGAGCCTGTCGGGGAAACGCGCCGGCTGCGGCTCGCGCTGGCATCCCGCTGGCGGCGTCAGGCTTCACGACCCGTCCTCAACGTAGCTCGACTACGCCTGCGGGCGGCTCGCTCGCCTTCCTTGCCAGCGGGCGCCATCGCGACCCTCGCTTTCGTCGATTTCTCCGACAGGCTCCTAGACCGTGCGCGACATGCGGGATCAGGGGGCAGGGGGCGGGGCGGCGGGGCGCCGGCCCTGGAGCTGGCACGTCCTGGAACCATCCCTCGGCCGCCCGCCGCCGGTGCTCGCGGGGTGAGCAGAATGGGACGACGGAAGAGGGTCAGGGAGCGCGGACGGCGCCGGTCCGCTCGGGGAAGGGTGGTGTGCCGGAGCGCCTCACTCCTCGCGAGGGGTCATGAAGCGGCCGTCCATGGAGAGGGCCTCGAACTCGTCCTCGGTGGCGAAGGAGCTCGTGTCCTCGTTGCCGCACATGGTGCACAGGGCCTCGATCACCTTGCCGTCTCGCCACTCGAAGATGTAGACCGGGGTCTCGCACTCGAGACAGATGACGTAGTCGGGGGTCGACATGGTGGTGCTCCTCGCCACCACTTTAACCCCAGACGAGTCGGGCGGGGGCGCGGCCAGGCTCAGGTCTCGAGCTCGAGGTCGAGCAGGGCCGCCAGGTCGCGGCGGTCGAGCTGGCGGAGTACCGCGTCGGTCGGGCTGACCACCTGCTCGAGCAGCTCGACCTTGCGCCGGATGAGCTGGTCGATCCGCTCCTCGATGGTGTCGCGGGTGATCAGCTTGAAGACCTGGACGAAGCGGCGCTGGCCGAACCGGTGGACGCGATCGGTGGCCTGGTTTTCCTTGGCCGGGTTCCACCAACGGTCGTAGTGGATGACCACCGAGGCGCCGGTGAGGTCGATGCCGACGCCGCCGGCGAGCAGGCTGGCCAGGAGCACCCGCTCGTGCTGCTCGGAGTTGAAGCGACGTACGAGCTTGCTGCGGTCGCGGGTCTCGCCGGTCAGCACGAGATGGCGGATGCCCCGGCGGCGCAGCGATCGGGCGAGGAACTCGATCATGGTCACGTACTGTGAGAACACGACCACGCGGTGGTCGCTCTCCAGGGCCTCCTCGAGGATCTGCTCGAAGACCTCGAGCTTGCCGGAGGAGGCGCCGGTCATCTCGGCCCCGGGAAGCAGGGAGGGATGGTCGCAGACCTGTTTGAGCCGGGTCAGCAGGGCGAAGATGTGAATGTACGGCACCTCGGCGTCCGGGTCGCGCAGCCGGGCCGCGATGTCGCGGGTCTCGGCGGCGTGGACTGCTCGGTACAGCCGGGCCTGCTCGGGCAGCAGCCGGCAGTAGCGCACGTCCTCGACCTTCTCGGGCAGGTCGGACAGCACCTGCTCCTTGACCCGCCGGAGGGTGAGCACCGACAGCCGCTGGCGGAGCTGGTGGAGCTGGTGGTGGGTCGGATTGCGATAGGCGAGGCGGAACTCGCGCTCGGCGCCGAGGTAGCCGGGGAGGATCAGGTCGACCACCGACCACAGCTCGAGGAGGCGGTTCTCCAGGGGCGTTCCAGACAGGGCAACCCGGAAGCGTGCCTCGAGCCGGCGTGCGGCGCGGGCGGCCTTGGTGCGTGGGTTCTTGATCCGCTGTGCCTCGTCGAAGACCGCCACCTCCCAGGTCCGGGAGGCGAGCACCTCGGTGGAGCGGAAGATGATGTCGTAGGTGGTGAGGACCACCGCTCCACCCGCCCGAGGCAGCTCGAGGGAGCGGCCGGGTCCGTGGAACAGGCGTACCGGCAGGTCGGGGGAGAACTCGGCGAGCAGCGTGTGCCAGTGCTCGAGCACGCCACGGGGGCAGACCACGAGCATGTGGGCGTCCGGGCGCCGGTCGCGGACCCGGCACATCAGGCACATCACCTGGTGGGTCTTGCCGAGGCCCATGTCGTCGGCGAGCAGG
>CAZKKP010000335.1:0-3311 GCA_964553295.1 uncultured Thermoanaerobaculia bacterium
CCCCAGCCCGCTCGAGTAGTACCTCGCATGCATGTAATCCAAGCCCGTATTGGTCTCGCCCAGGTCCCGCTCGTGGCCGGTGAAGAGGTGGGTGGTGTCGGGGTCGTCTTCGGCCCAGGGGGCGAAGTCGCCGAAGGGGAGGAAGTCGTACTCCTGGATCAGGCCCGAGCTGTCGAACATCACCCGGGTGCTGCCGAGGTGGTCGGAGGCGAGGTAGCGGATCGCGGCCCCGGAGGGGGTGTAGTCGAGCTGGGCCAGGGGGCCGGAGGGCCCGCCGACGTACTCCCGGGTGAGCTCGAGAGTCGGCATGCCGGCGAGGTAGCGCCACTCCGCCACCACCGCGCCGCCCTCGTCCCGGAGCGAGATCTCGACGTCGGTGTCCTCGCCCTCGCGGTGCCAGCGCGCGACCCGCTCACCCGCCGCGTCGTAGGCGAAGCGCCAGCGGTATCCGGTCGCGGTGTCCGTGGAGTCCAGCAGCCGGTCGTCGGCGGAGAAGAAGAAGCTCTTCCCCCGCTGGTCGGCGCCGAAGGCCGGAAGGTGGGTGAGGTTCCCGCGGGCATCATAGGTCGGCGACACCGTGGCGCCGCTCACGGTGACGCTCTGCACCCGGTTGGTCGAGGGCACCCCGCCGGCAGCAGCCATCGTGAAGGTCGTCGCCAGCCCGTTCCGGGTCACCTTCGTCATGTTTCCCCAGCGGTCGTACAGATACGATTCGCCAAACCCCGCGGCGAGGTTCTCGAACGCCGTCAGGCGCCCGACTCCATCGTACGCGAACCGCTTGCCGTTCACTCCGATGGCGGTGATGTTCCCCGAGCCGTCGTACGAGATCGGGCCGTGCACCCACTCCAGGCTGCCGTTGCTGCCGAGGTCCAGCGCGATCTGGCGGGGCCGGGCCATGGCGTGGGGGTCTGGAGTCTCGCTCCATCGGGCGAGGTCGCCGCGGTAGTCGACGGTAGACACCCTCCCGCTGGGCAGGTAGCCGAAAGCCGCGACCTCGTGGCGGAGGGTGGGCGAGGCCTCGAGGGACACCGCGGTCAACCAACCCCCGTCCCATACCCGGTGGACCCCCGCCCACTCGGACTCGCGGCAGCCGTCCCAGTCGGGCAGGAAGGTGGTGCGCAGGTTGCCCCACCGGTCGTAGTCGTAGCCGATAGCGAAGTCATCCTGCGGACCGCCGAGACCCTCGACCGAGGTGATTCGGCCGGTCACCCGCCGGGCGGGTCCGCCGTACACCCACTCGTGGGTGACGTCGACGTCGGCGTAGGGTTGCGCCAGGCGGTAGCGGTTGGTCTGCGTCGCCCGGACGACCTTGTTGTACGCGCCGCTGCCGATCCCGGCCGGGGCGATCGCCAGGGCGTCGCCGTACTCCAACAGGCTCAGCGGCTCGCCGTCGACCCAGGCGCCACGGGGGCGGCCGAAGGTGTCGAAGGCGTAGGTCGTGGTCTGCCCGCCCACGACCTGCGTCCTCAGGTTCCCGAGGGCGTCGTAGCTCGTCAGCTGGGCGGTCCTCTCCGGCTCCGTCGTCTGGGTGAGGAAGCCACGGGTTGAGTACGCGAAGGTGCGGACCTGCGGGGCGCCGGAGAACTGGCGGAGGGCCACCGACACCAGCCGGTCGGCATGGTCGTAGCCGTACTCGGTGACGAACGGGAACCCGGTGCCGTTCGAGCTGAAGCGCTGCTCCTCAAGAAGGATCAGACGTCCGAGCGCGTCGGTCGTCTGGCGGCGCTTGACCGGCTCGCCCGCTGCCCCGAGAGCCTGGGCCACCGAGGCGGTGGTCAGCGTGACGGCATCTCCTCGGTAGTCCGTGTCGATCCGTGACCCATCCGGGAGGGTCGTTCGCCGCGGGCGACCCAGGCCGTCGAGCAGGGTCTCGGTCCAGTGCAGGGAGGTGCAGCCGTCCGTCGGCCAGGAGTCGCCGGCAGCCCACTCCGAGGCACGCTGGAACCTGGCCACCGCCGCCAGCCCGCCGGTACTCGAGGGCTGGCAAGGGTCGCCGCTGTTGCCGCTGGCGAGCAGGTGCAGGTCGAAGCGGGTCCGATGGCCGCCGCCGGGCAGCCGCTCAGTCGTCTGCATCAGCCGTCCCTGGCCGTCGAAGACCAGGCGCTCGCGGAAGGCGCCGGCGGTGGAGCAGGTGGGCACGTTGTTGGTCACGGTGCAGGTCGCGTCGGAGATTTCGTGTCGGATGAAGGGCATCTGGGCGTCGGGGAGGCGGTAGTCGACGTGCACGCCGTAAAGGGGCAGCGTGCCGGGCTGGCCGTCGTCCCGAAGTGTCTCCTGGCGCGCCAGGGTCCAGACACCACCACCGCTCCGGGCCCCGTGCACCGGCATGATGTCGGTGACCCGGCCGAGCTGGTCGTAGCGATAGGCGAACCCGGCGCCGTCGCCGCCGACATGCCAGCGGGCGCGCGTCGACCAGGGGTCGATGTCGCGCTCCCAGAGGAGCAGGCTCTGGCCGTTGCTCTCGAGCCGGCGCGCCTGTGGGCGACCGTGGCGCCACACGGTCCGCGTGGTGGGTGAGATGGCGTTGAAGGCCGTGCCGTAGCCGCCGGACACGGTGTCCGTCGCGAGGTTGCCGGCCTCGTCGTAGGTGTAGGTGTGCTGGATGCAGTCGGCTACGCAGGTGAGCGCCGGAGGGGGGGTGGAGGGGTTGTCGTACTGCTCGGCCAGGAGGTACTGGCCGCGACCGTCGTCCCAGAGCCAGGAGTAACCGCGCTGGCTGCAGGCGCCGTCGCCGCAGGTGGTCTCGAGCTGGGGCAGGCTCAGGTACCAGGCGTCCTCGTCCGCCGCGACCGTCCGGGTGGTGGTGCGGCTCACCTGGGCCACCGGCCAGCCGGCGGTGGAGGTCTGGACCTGGACGGGGTTGAGGAAGTCGTCGACCTCGGTGGTGGTGGTCACGGCGGTGCAGGTGTCCGCCCCCCCTGGAGTGCCCGCCAGCACGTCGTAGGGGCTGGTGCAGCCCAGCACGTTGCCGTCGCCGGGGGCCGACATGGTGTCGGTGAGCACCGTGCGCCCGGCGTCGTAGGCGTAGCGCGAGAGCTCCTGGGGCGGCGGGGTGGGCCCTCCGGGCAGGTACCACGGCACCATCTTCCCGACGTCGTACTTCTCCTCCCGGGTGATGCGCTCGTGGCGCAGGACGACGGCGTTATCCAGGTCCCGGAGCGGCTCGGGGTCCGCCGGGTGCCAGCCCTCAGGATAGGAGAAGGGCCACCCCTCCCCCTCCGCCCCGACCACGGGGGCCAGGTAGTCGATCGAGAACTCCTCGCGGGTCCCCGGGTGAAACCGGTGGATCTCGGTCTGCCAGGCAGGGGCCG
>CAZKKP010000335.1:3321-4880 GCA_964553295.1 uncultured Thermoanaerobaculia bacterium
GGGTGCCAGTCACCGATGGGCCAGAACCACCCAGTCCGCGGCTCGAGGTAGTCGATCGAGAACTCCTCCCGGGTCCGAGGGTGGAAACGGTGAATCTCATGCTGCCACACGTCAACACCCGGCTCACGCACATTTGATCTCTGATCGCCGGATGTCATCGACACCAGGGTCCACAGGTATGACCGCTCTTCGGCGCCGTCGAGGGCGAACGTGAAGTCGTAGGGCCACTCCTCCGGCAGACAGGCGATGTGGCCGTCGAACCAGGTCGTCTCGGTGCGGGGTCCGGTAACGTCGGAGGCTCGAACGTGCCGGATCCAGACGCCCTTTGTGTAGCTCCAGTTGCCGCCGATCCCATGGCTCCCAGGATCGGGTGGAACATACTAGCGTTCTCCCACTTGAGGCAGGCAGAACACTCGATTGGTGCAGACGCCATTGTTGCCCGCATAGCACCTGGATGCCGAGACGGGCCAGTCGAAGTAGCCGTAGTCGGTTCGGGCGCCGCCTGGCAGCACGACACCCTCGATGACGCCGCTGTCGATGCCTGCCTCGGGACCGAGAGGGACCGGTGGGTGCTCAAACGTGAAGGCCCCAGCTCCGCCGGGGAGGGTCACGGTCGTCAAGACGGGGGCGAAGAACCTGCACCACCAGTCGGTCTGGTGCTCGGCCTTGGCCTGTCTGAACGGCACCGGGATATCACTGAAATCAAAAGTCACAACTCCGACCTGTGGGACGGGGCTCTGTGACCCCGTATACGACGGGATCAGAACCTGACTCAGCAGCAGTACCGGCCGCACCTCGGAAGACGAGCCCTGCTCTGGAAACAGAGGCATCTCGGTCGCGCTGTACACCATGTCGACCCACCGGGCGTGACTTCCGAGTATCGCCGGCTTGGGCTCGACCTTCACGCGCTTTGGCAGCCATGGGAAGCCCGCAAGGGGACACTGCTCGGGGTCCGGTTCCTCGACGTCGCAGTACTCGAAGGAGAGCCGGTTTGCAGGTGCCAGGTCGAGGGGCAGGCCCTGCTCGATCGAGCTCACGTACAGGCCCGCGATGTCCGAGCGGAAGTTCAAGCGCCTCACGTCCTGGGCAGTGACCGGCTGGAGGCCCTGTGGAACGAGGTGAGCGTGAACATAGCGCACCCCACTTGGGGTCTCGACGACGATCTCCTCGGGCACGGGGTCGGTGCCGTCGGAGAACCGGGTCACCGTCAGCCTTAGGTTGGTTCCGTCCGTGGTGAAGCACCGAGCATCGGCGGGAGTCGGCATGCAGGGCACGTGCGTCCCGCCGCCATGCTCCCAGGGAGGCGTGCCCGCCAGGTAGTGCTTCGCGCCCGAGGGGTCGACCCACGCGAACGGGCGCCGGAGATCCTCGGCATCTGCCCGGGCGACGACCCGGGGAGGGCGCAGGTCCCAACCGAAACCGAAGCTCTCGATGCCGGTGGCGATCTCCTGCTGGGCCCAGGAGTCCTCAACATAGAGCGTCGGGTCACATGGAAGTCCGTTGTCCGGCGTGGCGTCCAGGCATCGGCCCCGCGTCTCCCACATCTTCGAGTTGTGAAC